>CAZJRJ010000036.1:0-8462 GCA_964548635.1 uncultured Gammaproteobacteria bacterium
TATGGCTATTTATTTCTAAAGTTTTATTTTTATAAATCCTTATTGGAAAAAAATTTATTTTATGATATTATAATAATAACATAAAATAAAAAATATGTATAACCTTTCAAAAAATATAATAAAGATAATACCTAAACTAGGCGTTGGTTTTCTAATTTCCTTTTTTTTATTTTTTGCTCATCCAATAAATATGTCTGCCGGAGCAGTAGTTTTTGCTGGTAAAATTTTTTATAAAGCTCCTTCAACTATGTGTAATGCCTATCCGGCTTGCGCCGGAGCTTGCGCTCCTTGTGGTTGCGGGCCTTGGTCTGATAATATTTTACTACCTGTTTATGGCGTAGCACCGGGATGGATTCCTTTTCTTTGTCAGGCAGACGCTGCTATAGCCTTTGGAACCGCTCCCATGTTACCAATGGGAAGCACCGTATTAGGTACTGGGGCGATGCCCTGGGTTTTTACTATTGACGGCGTAGTTAACAATATTTGGGGAACATTTCAATAAATAAATTATGACTAAAAAAATATATTATTCTTTTTTGATTACAATCTTACTTTTCCTGTCTTTATTTTATTACAAAAATTTTATCAGGGCAGACGAATCTCTTTTAAGTAAAACTAGAGGTAAAATTGTATTACAGGTAGAGGAAAATGGCGAAGCCTGGTATATAGATCCCAACACTGACACTAGAATGTATTTAAGACGCCCTATTGATGCTTATTATACTATGAGAAACTTAGGCATAGGTATAACTAATGAAAATATAAAAAAATTCCCCTTAGCTGAAATAAATCTGGAGGGAGAAGACGATGATCAAGATGGTTTATCTAATAGAATAGAAACTGCCCTTGGCACAGATCCTGAAAAAAAAGATTCTGATCAAGATGGTTATGGTGACAGGGAAGAAATATTAAATAATTATGATCCAAACGGAACTGAAAAAATGCCCATTGATGTCAGCTACTCAAAAAAATACCAAGGAAGAATATTTTTGCAAACCGAATTAAACGGAGAGGGTTGGTATATAAATCCGAATGATGGGAAAAGATGCTTCCTAGGAAGCCCCACTGACGCTTTTGAAGTAATGCGTCAACTAGGACTAGGCATAAGTAACGAAAACCTTTATCAAATTCCAGAATATAAATTAATCCCTGAGGCAGAAGAAGAATATAATAACAACCAAAACAATAATGAATACAGTGATAACTTAAAAAGATTTTCTAATGAAAAATACAGTTTTAGATACCCGACTGATTGGAAAGTGCTAAAAAATGAAAAAGATTATAATATGGTTCTGCTAGGTAATTATGATCGCGATCCCTTTTTAGAAAATAAGGGGGTCATATCTGTTCTTTACATAAAAACCGACAATAGTGTAGGCGTAGAAGAGCTAAAAACAGGCTCAAAGCCTGGCTATAAACTAGAAGAAGACGAAATCTTAACCATTAATGACCACTCTGTTATGAAAGAAATATTCAAATACTCCAATATGAATAATTATGAAATTAGTGCGACTATGCAAATAGACGAAAATGAGTTTTTTAAATTAATAATTATGTCCCCAGGAAAACAGTCATATAACAATACTTGGAACACTATTTTAGAAACAGTGAAGTTTAAATAGCTTTTGGCTTATAGTTTCGAGCTTTTATGGCCTACCAGTGGCTTACCAGTTGGCCTACCAGTAGTCTCTCGAAAGAGGACTGCTGGTTTTTCGTTTGTAATTTAATTAACAACTCATCTTAATTATCCTAAATATCCTAATCATCTCAATAATCCTCAAACTCATAAACTATTAGCCTAAAGCTAACCTACCCGGCATGTCTACCCTTTTCAATAATATGATCTTCAGTCATAAAATTCATACCCAAAGTAGTTAAAGCGGCAAAAACAAAGGTCCAATTTAAGCCAATATAAGGAAGTAATAACAAAACTATACTCAAAATAACAATTCTACCTGCCCCAATTGCCATTTCATGAATTACAGTAAATTCATCTACAAAATGTCCTTGATCAGCAGCTTTTTCATAAATCAAAGAGTCAAAAGGAGTTCTAGTAAAAATTCTGCTCAAACTATGATAAGTAGAGACTATAAAAATATGAAAGGCTGAACTTATAAATATCTTTATAATCCAACCTATAGAATAAAACCAAGTTCCATGCTTTAAAATATTTTTTTTATCTTTAAGATCTAAATTCTTACCTACAAATAACTGAAGTATAACTGTTAAAAAGACTACAAGCGAAGTAATTAAACCAGCTTCAAAATAATTACCTTCTAATAATCCAAAGATAAAAATCGGCCAGATCACTATAGTAAAGGCATTTTCAGCACCATCATTCATAAAGGCCAAAACTGTCCTTCTTCTTTTTTTTGAAAAAAACTCCTTCCAAGTCTGAAAATACCCCCAAGAAAATCTTTCTTCAGTTCTTGGAAGATAAATTAAGGGAAGCAAAGAGATAAAAAATATTATAATAGCAATTAAAAATAAAACCTCGTAGCTATATTGCCAAATAATCCATCCAGCTACAAGGGGCATAATTGCCGTTAAAAAAATAGTTGTACTTTCCAATAAACTGAGCTCTTTTCCCCTATCTTTCTTATTGGTAAACTTTGCTATATCAGTATGAACAGGGGTCCAATACATTATTCTGTGAAGATTAATAAACAAAACTGAAATGACTAAAATTAAAAATAATTTTAGATTGATTCCTGAATGAAAATTAAGATTATATCTATCTATAAAATAAAAGCAAAAATAATATAATGCCAACCAAGCTATACTTATTTTAATAGAACGCCTTAGACCGATTTTATTTAAAAATTTAACCCCCTTAGCAACGGTAATAACATACAAAATATAACCAGCCATATAATAATAAATCACATACTCTATTCTATAATTGAAAGTTTCATATAAAAAAATAGGTAGGAAAAGGCCCAATAAAGAGGCCGCTATCCTAAGAATTACACGAGATGAATAAATAGAAATAAACCCGCGTGAAATTTTTTCACTAAAATATTTCATAATTTAGTTAGCTTATAGCTTAAAAGATTATTAAAATTTTCTGAAAATTTACACTTACAAAAAATATAGATTTTAATCTATATTTCTTGTGCTAAAAACCTAAAAGCTCAAAGCTTCAAGCTAAAAGCTACTTAATCACAATATTAATCAACTTGCCTGGCACAAAAATAATTTTTACTATTTCCTTTCCTTCTGTCCAAGTTTTAATTTTTTCTAGCTCCAGGGCCTTCTCCTTGGCCACCTCTTCATTCACGTCAACAGATAATTCTAGCCTATCTCTAAGCTTGCCATTTATTTGAACTACAAACTCCACAGTCTCGTCTTTGGCTAATTTGACGTCATATTCTGGCCATTTGGTCTTAAAAATACTATCTTTATTTCCTAATTCTTCCCATAATTCCTCGCTTAAGTGAGGAGTAAACGGGGATAAAATCTTTAACAAAAGTTCAAAATTATTTTTACTTATACTTTTTTCTTTCTGTTCCATAATTTTATTAACTAATATCATCATAGAACTCACGGCGGTATTGAGTTTAAAATCTTCTATATCCTCGCCTACCTTTTTTATAGTTTTATGAAAAAGTGATACTGTTTCCTGATTATCTTCTTTAACAGTTACACTTAAAGAAAGTTTAACTATTTTTTCTAAAAATTTCCTAGCGCCTACTAAGCCATTAGTATTCCAAACAGTTGATTGGCTAAAGGGACCCATAAACATTTCATAAACCCGCATAGAGTCAGCTCCATACTTATCCACAATTTCATCTGGATTTATTACATTTCCCCAACGCTTGCTCATCTTTCTACCATCTTCAGCCAAGATTATCCCAACATGCTGAAGTCTTTTAAAAGGCTCATCATAATTAACAGCTCCAATATCAAATAAAAATTTATGCCAAAAACGAGCGTAAATTAAATGACGGGTAGCGTGTTCAGCTCCTCCAACATAAAAATCAACTGGAGACCAATATTTATCCTTTTCTTTATCTACTAAAGCCATATCGTTATCAGGATCAATAAATCTCAAATAATACCAACTAGAACCAGCCCATTGAGGCATAGTGTTAGTCTCTCTCTTGGCTCCCTCACCGCAACTGGGACAAGTTGTATTAACCCAATCCTTAATACCTGCCAAGGGTGATTCCCCTGTTCCAGTAGGTTCATAATGTTCTACCTCAGGAAGCTCAACCGGTAAATCTTTTTCAGGTACTACGACAACTCCACAATTTTCACAATGAATTAGAGGAATTGGCTCACCCCAATATCTCTGCCGAGAAAAAACCCAATCTTTAAGCTTGTAATTAACTGCTTTCTTGCCAATCCTTTCTTTTTCAAGATATTTAATCATTTTAGTTTTTGCACCATCTACTTCTAGGCCATTTAAAAAATCTGAATTAACAGCTGTTCCGTTTCCCGAATAAGCTTTTCCTAGAACATCTCCACCAGTAACAACTTCTACAATCTTTAAATCATATTTTTTCGCAAATTCCCAATCCCTTTCGTCATGCCCTGGTACTGCCATAATCGCTCCCGTTCCATACCCAATCAAAACATAATCCGCCACAAAAACCGGAATTTTCTTTCCGTTCACTGGGTTAATCGCGTTAAGTCCTTTTAATTCAACTCCAGTTTTATTTTTATTCAAATCCGTCCGTTCAAGATCAGATTTATTCAAAGCTTTTTTAATATAGTCCTGAACTTCAGAATAATTTGTGATTTTTGATTCGTAACTTTTTATTAAAGAATGCTCCGGCGCAATTACCATAAAAGTCGCCCCAAATAATGTATCTGGTCGAGTTGTAAATACTTTCAATTTTTCTTTACCAAAAAAATCATTAAATCCATCAATTTGTCCCCTAAATTCTTGTTGCCACTCTTCCTCTGTTTTTTCAAAAATATTCTTTCCAGTTGCCTTAACTAAATACAAACTTCTCATTGGAAAATAAATATCAAGTTTTCCTTGCAACTTATCAGTCATAATATATTCTCGATGATAAGTAAACTGTTTAATTTCACCATCAGGAAAAAGAATTGACCAAGCATCTTCATAATAAAATTCTTTTTGCCCACCATTTTTCTTGGCAATGCTAATATAAAAATCTTTTACTTTCTCTGCAATCTCTTCTTGAGTAAATTTAGACTCGTCCTCACCATTTAAAGCACTTCTTTTTACATGAGTTGGATCAAAATCCTCACCTTCAAAAAATACTGAGGCGTCACAAGAAACTACTGGATATTCATATTTACCCTTGTAAACTAAAACTTTTTGTTTAGAATTATCCAGGCCATTATCAGCTGTTTCTGAAACATTGATTACTTCTGGCACTTGTTCAATCTCAATATCAGGATTGATATATTTAAAAACATGTTTCAATCTTTCTAATTTTGATTTATTTTCTGAGCCTAGATATATTTTTTTATAATTATTAATTTCTGGTTTAATTTCAAAATAAACATGAGCTCCTTCCGATCTTCCAATCCAATTTCTTTGTTGTTCACGAATCGAGTCATCCCAATCTGGTAGCTTATCCAAATCCTCAAGCATCCGATCAGCGTAGTCAGTAATTTTCAAAACCCATTGTCGCATTGGCTTTTGCTCTATTTTACTCCCACAACGCTCACATTTACCATCTTCCAAGTCTTCATTGGCAAGACCAGTTTTACAACTAGGACACCAATTTATAGGCTCGTGTGACTCATAAGCTAAACCTTTTTTAAAAAGCTCTAAAAATATCCACTGAGTCCATTTATAAAATTTAGGATCAGTCGTATTTATTTCCCTATCCCAATCATAAGAAAAGCCTAATTTTCCTAATTGAGATTTGAAAGTTGCGATATTTTCATCTGTAGAAACCTTTGGATGAACTTTATTTTTCAAAGCATAATTTTCCGCTGGTAAACCAAAAGCGTCCCAACCCATCGGGTGCAGAACGTTAAAACCTTGCATCGTTTTCATACGTGCAAAAATATCAGTAGCAATATAACCCTTAGGGTGCCCCACATGAAGCCCGGCGCCACTCGGATAAGGGAACATATCTAGGACATAAAATTTTTCCTTTTTTTCATCTTCCTGAGTTTTATATAGTCCTTCTTTCTCCCATTTCTCCTGCCATTTTTTTTCAATTTTTTTATGATTATATTTCTCCATAATCATTAAATTTTATTGATTTTTAATTTAAGGGCTTTATCCTTGGCAACTTTTTGCATATTTTCATATTTATCAAACTCATCAACTATTTCATCACCTATTATCTCCTCTATAACGTCCTCAATAGTTACAACACCAGTAAAAGAATCATATTCATTAGTTACAATAGCTAGATGAATTTTCTTTTTACGAAAAGCATTCAAAAGATCATCTAGGTTTTTTTGATGATCTACAAATAACAAATCTTTATCCATAACTTCTCTTACTTTCTTGCCATGATATTTTTCGTTAATTAATTCTTTTGTAAATAATATACCAATTATATTATCAGAATTACCTTCATAAACCGGGATTCTAGAGTTACCTGATTTATATATTTTTCCAATAAGAGTTTTATTTAGTTTATCCTCAACTCCTAAACAAAAAACTTCAGTCCTAGGGGTCATGATGTCCCGAGCTATTTTATGTGAAAAAGATAAGGCCCCTTTAATTATTTTTTCCTCATCTGAGTCAAGATCGCTTTCCTTCGAGCCTTCATGTTCTTCTACTATTTTCATTAATTCGTGTTTGGAATAAACTGTAGGAATTTCTTCTCCCAAAGCTTTGTCTAGGATTAAAGCTATTGGCTTACAAATCACATAAAAAATTACAATAAAAATCCTAACTAGCCAGGCTAGTTTTGATCCAACTATTAGAGCGTATCTAGAAAAAGAAGCTTGGGGAATAATTTCTCCAAAGACAACAATTAAGGACGTGGCAATTAAACCGGCTACAACCCCAGGGGCAATAGAACTTAGAAAAATAGAGAGAGCTGAGTTTACAGCCACATTACCTATTAAAAGAGTACAAAGAAGTAAATTGCCGTTTTCTCTAATTGGTAAAATTTTCTTAGCCCTCTCGTCTCCTAAACCAGCCTTTCTTTTTAGGTCTCCTCTGTCTAAACTAAAAAATCCGAGAGTGAGCCCGGAAAAAAGCCCTGAAAGAGTGACTAAAAAAATAACTATAAAGTAATCCATAAATTTACAAATACTAAAATATTATTTTTAACTAAACGATTAATTTAATTTTAACTAAATATTATACAAAAAGCAAACCCGGATATAATTTAATTATTATCCGGGTATTTTTAGTTTTGGTTTGTTTTTAAAAATTTCAATAAATAAATTACGATGGTGATGGCACGGCAACAGGGTCGTCATCATGACTGGTGAATTCCAATCTTTCCAGCTCTGTTTTGATTTTTCTGTTTTCACTTGGAGTGCGAGGTGTATCGTCAATTGCTTTTCCATTCTCATCAAAACAGCTCTTGCAATTAATACATTGCTTCAATCTATCTTCCCTTTCCCATAATCTGCCGATATTGCAAACTGTACAAACTCCTTTTCTACGATCAAATCCCCCTGAAGAATTTGGTGTAAAAAATTCTTCACATAAAACACAAATCATTATTACCAATGCCCCATCATTACCCTTTACCTTCAAACTTGGTGTCTCACAATCTGGACACCAGAAATTTTTTTCCATTTCCCCTCCTTTTTTTATTAACTTTACTGAAAAATCAAGGCCTCTGTCCCTGGAAAAGGCATGGCCACACGTATAAAAGAACCCTCACCATCACAAGACATGGCTCTTCTAACAATTTTGAGACTTTTTATCACCTCCCTTTCTTCAAAATTAAGCTCAAGAGGCTTACCCTCTATAAAAGCAACAATATCTCCTTTCTCGTTTTTTTTGAGCCTACACTCATGAAATTTGGAATCAAGCATCATGTAAGACTGTCCGCATTCTCCGCAAATCACTATCTCCGTATCAACGACATTTAGATAATTCTCGCAATTTTCACACATTATCCTATCCTCCTTATAAAGGTTGTTAAGGGTTGTTTATTTTTATTTTTATAGGTGCATGGTCAGAGCCTTGAATATTATCTAATATTTCACTCTTGACACGTTTTAAAAGAATATCAGAGACACAAAAATAGTCAATTCTCCAACCAACATTTCTAACTCTGGCCATGGCTCGATAACTCCACCACGAATATTGAATTTTTTCTGGATTTTGCTCTCGAAAAACATCCCTAAAGCCTTGGCCTAAAAATTTTGTCATCCAATCTCTTTCCTCCTGGGTAAATCCAGGACTACCAACATTTTCCTTGGGACGAGCCAAATCTATTTCCGTGTGAGCCACGTTATAATCACCGCAAATTATCAAAGGTTTTTCTTTTTCTAATTTTTTAAAATATTTTAACAATTTATCATTAAATTCAATTTTAAAATCTAACCTGGAA
>CAZJRJ010000037.1:0-8412 GCA_964548635.1 uncultured Gammaproteobacteria bacterium
ACAGGTGATTGGGCCGGCGAGTATTTTAAGAAGGCAAATACAAGAGCTTTATCAGAACTTGGTGATAAGATATTTTTACAAGAAACGCATAGGCACTCCTATCCTTTTTGTTATAGATGTAATACTAGATTAATTCATAAAACTCAAAAAGCTTGGTATTTAAAAATTGGAGATATTAGGCAAAAGATGCTTGATAGTAACAAAAAAGATATTAATTGGATTCCAGAACACTTCAAGGAAGGTAGATTTCAGAAAAATATAGAGACTGCTCCAGATTGGTGCTTGTCTCGTTCTCGTTATTGGGGTTCACCGATTCCAGCTTGGAGATGTGAAGAGTGTGATGAGTTGAAGATCGTGGGCTCGCTTGAGGAAATAAAAAAGGAAAGCGGTAAGGAAATAAATGATTTACATAGACCAAAAATTGATGAAGTAGAGTTTAAGTGTAGTTGTGGGGGCAAGATGAAGAGAGTGGTTGAAGTCTTGGATTGTTGGTTTGAGTCAGCCTCTATGCCATTTGCTCAATTTCACCATCCCTTTAATGAAAAAAGAAAAAAAGAATGGGAAAATATTTTCCCAGCTGATTTTATTATAGAATATACCGGACAACTTCGTGGTTGGTTTTATTATCTGCATGTATTGTCTAATGCATTATTTGATTCAGTGGCGTTTAAAAACGTAGTTGTAACTGGAGTATTAGCAGGAACCGATGGACGTAAAATGAGCAAATCTTTTGGAAATTATCCTGACCCTAAAGAAGCCCTAGATAAATATGGCAGTGATGCTCTTAGAATATATTTTATGAGCAGCCCTATTATGGTGGGCGGTGATATGACTCTTAATGAAAAAGATATACAAGATGCGCTTAGGAAAAATATTATTTTACTTGGCAACGTGGTTAAATTTTATCTTTTATTTGACGAAGGAGACGGGATTTTAGAGTTAAATAATTTGGAGAAGGAGATTAAGCCTTTAAATATTTTAGACAAATGGATATTACTTAGATTAAATCAGCTTATTAGGGAGGTTTCTAAAAATTTAGATGATTATAATTTACCAAATGCTAGTCGCCCTATTACTGCCTTTATTGATGACTTATCAACTTGGTATCTAAGACGCTCCAGAGATAGATTTAAAGGAGAAGATGAAAAAGATAAAAAAGAGGCAATACAAATTACTGTCTATGTATTATTAAAATTATCAAAAATAGTAGCACCTATTATGCCCTTTGTGGCAGAGGATGTTTGGCAAAAAGTTAGTAGACATAATTTTAAAAATAAAGACGAGTCAGTTCATCTTAAAAAGTGGCCCAATATTTGTGAGTTAGATGAATTAAAAGATATTGATATATTAGAAAATATGGAAGCAGTTAGAGAGGTGGTTGAATTTGGTTTAGCCAAAAGAGATGAAGCAGAAATAAAGGTTAGACAACCATTAAATGAGTTAAAAATTAAAAATTTTGAATTAAAAGATGAATATTCTAATTTAATAAAAGATGAAGTAAATGTAAAGAAAATCACTAGTCAAAAGGGAACTGGGGAACTAGAGGTGGAGTTGGATGTAGAAATAACTAAAGATTTGAAATTGGAAGGCATAAAACGTGAGATAGTTAGACTCGTTAATAATATAAGGAAAAAAGAAGGTTTAACAATTAAGGATAAAATTGTTCTTTATTGGGAGGCAGAAAATTCTGATATAGGGGATTCAATAAAAAATTATAAAAAAGAATTAATGAGAGATGTGTTAGCAAGTGATGTTGTTAGTGGTATGAAGGGTGATTTGGAGAATCAAAAAGAAGTTAAGGTAAACGACGAGAAAATTATATTAAAGATAGAAAAAGTTTAATTTATGTCAAAAAGGAAAGTTAGGGCTTTGGTTTTGTTCTCAGGTGGACTGGATTCAATGATGGCCGTTAAATTATTACAAGATCAAGATATAGAGGTGGAAGCAATTTGTTTTGTTAGTAATTTTTTTAATTCCGTAAAAGCTGAAAGGGGAGCAAAAATTTTAGAAATTAGACTCCATATAGTGGACATAAGCAGGGAGATACTAAAATTAGTTAAAGATCCTCCTAATGGTCATGGAAAAAATTATAACCCTTGCATTGATTGTCATGGCTTAATGATTAAAAAGGCTGGAGAATTTTTAGAAAGAAGCAATAAATTTGATTTTCTGGCTAGTGGAGAAGTTTTAGGGCAAAGACCATTCTCTCAAAATAAAGAATCATTAAAAAAAGTTAGTGATATTTCTGGTTATGAAATATTGAGACCTCTTTCAGCTAAACTGCTTGATGAGACCGAGGTAGAGAGAAAAAGGCTTGTAAAAAGGGAAAAACTTGCTAATATTTTAGGAAGAAGGAGAGATATTCAATTTGAATTGGCCCGTAAGTATAAAATAGAAGAATATCCGTCTCCGGCTGGTGGTTGCCTTTTAACTGATCCTCAATTTTCCAACAATTTAGGTGAAATGATTCAAAATTGGTCAAAATCAAGGCCGAGAGATATAGAGCTGTTGAAAACAGGCAGGATTTATTGGTTAAATTTAAAAAAAGAAGGAAAGGCCCTGGTTGTCGTAGGGCGCAACGAGGAAGAGAATAAAATTCTTGAAAAAATAAGACAAAAAAATGATTTTGTGCTAAAATTAAAAGATATAGATGGTCCTACGACCCTGGTAAGGTTTTTTGATTTTGATTTAAGCGATAAGGTTATTGAAAAAGTAGAAGAGAAGGAAATAAAGGTAAAAATACCCAAAAATTTTAAAAAAGATGATTTAAAACTAGATAAAGATAAGACTTTAAATAAGGTGTTGGAAATATCTGGATTATTAACTGGTTGGTACTATACTAGGGCTCGCGGCAAAAAAGTTAATATAAAATTAGAAATAAAATAATAATAAATTTAATAAAAATTATACACCTATATTTTTAATATTTTGTATAATTAGAAAAAACTATGTCAACAACTATGATGATAGTGGCAGGAGTAATCGTTTTGGTAATAATAGCGATTATTCTTATCTATAATTCTCTAATTCGTTTAAGAAATAGGGTTGATGAAGCCTGGAGTGATATTGATGTTCAGCTTAAGCGTAGGTATGATTTGATACCTAATTTAGTTAATACAGTCAAGGGTTATGCTAAACATGAAAGTGAAACCTTTCAAAAGGTTACCGAAGCTAGAAGTAATGCTATGCAAGCTCAGGAAAGTGGTAGTGATGCTAAATCTCAAGCTCAAGCTGAAAATATGCTTTCTAGCACTTTAAAATCTTTATTTGCAGTAGCTGAAAGCTACCCTGATTTAAAAGCTAGTCAGAACTTTCAAGAATTACAAAGAGAATTATCTGATACTGAAAACAAAATACAGGCTGCTAGAAGATTTTATAATAATAATGTACTTCACTATGCTACTAAGATAGAAAGTTTCCCTACTAACTTTTTGGCTAATATGTTTGGCTTTAAGAAAAAAGATTATTTTGAAATAGAAGAAAAGGAGAAAGAAAACGTAGAGGTTAAATTTTAATTGAAAGTTATATAAAACTTAATTTTTATGAGCAAAAAAGCCATAGAATATTTAAGGGAAAATAAAGATAAATATTCTCGTGATGAGTTAGTTGACGCTTTAGTAAAAAGTCAATATTCAAATAAGGATATAAAGGAAAGTTTAAAAGAGGTTTATAGAGATGGGGGTAAATTAAAGGGAGAAGGAGGCTCTGATTTTTTGAATTTCAAGGATAGAAAAAACTATTTTTCCAAAAAAGATAAAGTGACTGATTTTTTATTTGGTTTATTCGCGCCGGTAATTCTTATTTTAATTTTTTCTTTCCCCTTGAGTTTATTGGGATTTTTTTCTTCTTTAGTTTTGATCATTATCTCATCAATTTTTGTTTTTATAAAAAGAAGATGGATTTTTTATGGAATTATAACCTGGTTTTTAACTATAATGATTGTTTTTGTTATTATTTTATATATTATTTTTAATAGCTTTAATATTTATTAATATTATTTGAAATTTATGAGTGAAGAAATTAAACAATTATTACAAAAAATTCAATCTTCTGTTGATGAACTCTCTAACAAAATCAACAAACAAGAAGGGAGAATTACTTCTTTGGAAGAAAAACAGGGGTCTCAAAAAGAATTTGTTGGTAGTGGGGCGCCAACGCCACCTCCGGCACCTCAGTTTCCAGAAGATTTAAAAAGAGAAGGCATTGCCATGCAAGAGACTAAAAAGGCAAGAGAAGAAAAGAAGGAAAAAAATGAAATAGATTGGGAGGAAAGACTTGGAGGTCAATGGTTTGCCAAAATAGGTGTGGCCGTTCTGGTTATTGGTATCTCTCTTTTTTTGAAATACGCTTTTGACAATAATTGGATTGGTGAAATTGGTAGAGTTGTCATAGGTCTTATAGCTGGTATTTCCCTCTTAGTTTGGGGTGAGAGTATGATAAAAAAATATTTTCTTTACGCCCAAATTATAAGTGGAGGTGGCTTGGTTATATTATATCTTTCTATTTTTGCAGCTTTTAATTTTTATAGCTTAATTCCAGCTTCAGTGGCCTTTATAGCTATGATTTTAATAACTGCCCTGGGAGTAGTTTTAAGTTTGAGGTATAACGCTTTATCTCTATTGGGAGTTGTTATAATAGGTGGTTTTGCTACGCCCTTCTTGGTTTCCACTGGAGACAATCACCAGATTATTTTATTCTCATATGTCCTATTACTAGATTTATCAGTTTTGGCTGTAGCTATATTTAAAAAATGGCACTTGGCCAATTTTTTGGCCTTTGTAGGAACTGTTATAACTGCCCTGGCTTGGCATGGTAAATTCTATACTAAGGATCAATTATTTTTTACGGTCCTATTCTTTACTTTATTCTTTTTGGTTTATTCTCTGTCAGCTCTTGTTTATAATTTAATGAATCGTGAAGAATCCACGGGTGTGGAGCAGGTTTTAACTCTCTTGTCTGCGGTTGCTTATTTTGGTGCTATTTCTGGATTGATGGATTATGATTATCATAGTTTCATGAGTTTTTTCGCTGTTATTTTAGCAGTGTATTATTTTCTATGGGCCTACCTTGTTCGCTACTTAACCCCAAAAGATTTAAATTTATATAATTTTTTAGCATTCCTGTCAATAGGTTTTATAACCCTGGCAATACCTATTCAATTCAAAGACGGTATGGTCACTTTGCTTTGGTCAGTAGAGGCAGTTTTGCTTATCTATTTGGCTAGCAGATTTAAGGATGTTTTAATCTATATTTTCGGTATAGCTATTTCTGTTCTCACTCTGCTTAGACTTTTATTTATAGACGCTTCAGCTAGGTTGCCGGTTGATTCCGTGGCTTTAATAAACGAAAGGTTCGGAACTTTCTTGTTTGTAATTATTACTACTTATGTGGTTGTTTATATCGCTTTTAGGGCTAAAAAAGAAAGCGAGGATGATAAAATAATTAAATGGAAACAGATGTTTATGGTTGCCTTGGTCGTGGCTAATCTCCTAACTATTTTTTCAGTAAGCCAGGAGATAAATTACCACTATGATCAGAGATTGAGACAATTAAGTGAAGAAAGAAACCAAGTAATTAGAGGAGGAATAAGTAAAATAAGTCCAATAAAGACCTCTTATGATTCAGAAGAATACAGAGCATATGTTAAGGAGCGTGATAATATTGAATATCAGAAAAGTATATCTCTGTCTATTTTTTGGATGATTTATGCTATTATCCTTCTTGTAATTGGATTTGCGCGTAAAGCTAAATTTGTCCGTATCGGGGGTCTGGTATTATTGGGAATTTCTATCTTTAAGCTTTTCTTCTTGGATTTATGGTATTTAGGCAGTCTTTACAGAATAATTTCTTCTATTTCGTTGGGAATAGTTTTACTGTTGATTTCCTTTGCTTATCAAAAGTATAAAGATAAATTAAAACAAATCATATAATTATTAAAAAAAATATATGTTTTTCAAAAAAGTTTTTTTAGCTAGTATTCTTTTTGCTATTATTCCGATGTTTTGTTTGGCTTCTTTTAGTTTGGAAAATTGGCAATATTCCAAGGAAATAGATTTTTCTAAAAAAGCTTTGATTAAATTTAGCTTAGATAAAGAAGTTTTTATTAATTCAAAAAAAGATCTTGTTGATTTACGAGTAGTTGATAACAAAAATGAAGAAGTTCCTTATCATTTGTTAGTTAATGAATCGAGTAGAAGTATAGAGAAATATACTCCACAACTTTTGAATAATACTTTTGTAGCTGGAGAGAAATCTTCAGTTATTGCAGATATGGGAGTGGGTGGAAAAATAATTAATCAAATTGAGATTTTGACTAATTCTGAAAATTTTCAAAGAAATGTTGATATATTAGGAAGTAATGATATGAATAGCTGGGAGACTCTTTTGAGCGATGCCTATATTTATGATTATACTGACGACAAGGGTGGCTTAAAGGCTCATGATGCTATTCTTAATTTTGGAGATAGTATTTTTAGATATTACAAAGTAGAAGTAGATGATTTCTTGAATGCTCCAGTGAAGATAAGTGGAATAAGGACAATTTATTATGAAAAAAAGAAAGCAGAGAAGATAGAGTTGGATCCTATTTTTGATGTTTCCGAAAATAAGGAAAAGAAAGAAACAGAAATAATTTTAGATTTAGAAAATTCAGGAATATTAACCGATGAATTATCTTTAGAGCTTAGTGACGATAATTTTAACCGAGGGCTTTATATATATGCGAGTAACGATAAAAAGGACTGGAAATACAAAAATAGCGGATATATCTTTAGATATAATACTTCTAAATTTAGGGGTGAAAATTTAAAAATAAATTTTTCTGAAATTGATAATAGATATATTAAAATAATAATAAGAAATAAAGACAACAATCCTTTAAACGTTGATGGTATAAAGATTTTTTCGACAGTTCGGGAAATAGTTTTTCAAGCTGAATCTGGTAAGAGCTATAAACTATATTATGGTAACAAAGAAGCAGGCTCAGTTGAATATGATTTAGAAAAATACTTCTCTTATTTAGATAAAGGTAGTTTTGTGAAGGGTTCATTATCTGATCAAGTAGAAAATCCTTATTATGTGGCTCCAGTAGAGCCTTTGAGTGAAAGAATTCCTTATTTACTTCCTGTTAGTTTATTGATAATTTGTGGTGTTTTATTATTTTTAATATTTAAATTTTTAAAAAAGGAAGACAATCCGAGTGACTCAAATTAATATTTGAGTGATTCTAATAATTTTATATTTTTATGTCTACTCTATATACACATTCAGACTCTAATACTAGAAAAACTTGGTTTCTAATGATTTTCTTTTCGGCTTTCGTTATGATTGTTGGTTATATTTTTAGTTTAGCAATGGACAATTCTTTTATTCTTTATATAGTAGTTGCTTTTAGCATTGTTTCTTCTTTTATCAGTTATTGGTGGAGCGATAAGATTGTGCTTAAAATGAGCGATGCTAAATTAGTTAAATTTGAAGACAATAAAGAGCTTTATAGAATTGTAGAAAATTTATGTATTACTGCTGGATTGCCTTTGCCTAGGATATATATTATAAAAGACACTGCTCCTAATGCTTTTGCTACTGGACGTGATCCGGAACACGCAGTTGTAGCTGTTACTAGTGGTTTACTTCAAAAACTTGAAAGAAGTGAGTTGGAGGGAGTAATTGCTCACGAGTTATCACATATAGGAAATAGAGATATTTTACTCGCTACAGTGGTGACGGTTTTGGTTGGCGTAATTGTTCTTTTGGCTGATTGGTTTAGACGTTGGACGTTTTGGGGTGGAGGCAGAAGAAGTAGTGATGATAGCAAGGGCGGACAAATAAAGTTAATTATCATGATAGTGGCAATTGTCTTGTCGATATTGGCGCCTTTATTTGCCTACTTGATGCAATTTGCAATAAGTAGAAAAAGAGAATTCGCCGCTGATGCTGACGGGGCCCTGCTCACTCGTTACCCAGAAGGATTAGCTAGCGCATTAGAAAAAATATCAGCTGATACTGAGCCATTGGAAGTAGCCAATAGGGCCACTGCTCATATGTATATAGCCTCGCCATTTGAAGGTAAGCATAACGGTCGAGCCAAAAAAGGATTTCTCGCTAAAGCATTTATGACCCATCCACCCGTAGAAGAGAGGATAAAAGCTTTGAGAGGCTTGGATGTATAATTTGTAACCCGTAATTTTTAACATGTAGGGAGATGTGGAATAAGGAAAAAATAGAAAAACATAAGGAGGCAGCACGACTTCTCGGTAAAATAAAAGATGAAGTTCTTAATTTGATCTCGAAGAAGAAAAAAATCACTGTAAGTCAATTACTATCGTCTAGACTAGAAAACTATTTATTAACCGATGAAGAATGAAGAAAAAGCAAGATCAACAAACCAAAAGATAAGATGCTCTTAGGTGTTGA
>CAZJRJ010000038.1:0-8385 GCA_964548635.1 uncultured Gammaproteobacteria bacterium
GTTATTATAAAATAATTACTATCCTTTTTTAAAGACAATAATTTAGGAGCTTCCAGCACGCTTTCTTTAATATTAGCAAAATAATTAAACTCTATTAAATCCTTTTCTATAAATTTATTGTCTTTGTCTCGGCTTATTATTTCTAAAATATATTTTCCGTTTTTTTCAAAATTATTATAATTAAACTCTAATAAACTATATTTATCATTAGAATTGATTACTTTTGCCTGTCCCGCGTAAACGCCATTTAAATAAATCAAAGACAGGGAGCTCTTCGGGACCATTAATTTAATCTTTAGTCCCTGATTATTTATTAGCCAATCTGTTATTTTTATTTGATCTAGTTCCTTTTCAGCAAAAACGGGAAAGACCAAAAATAAAAACAACAAGGACGTTGCCATAAAGACAAAAAATTTATTATTAGGTAAAATAGAAAAAGATTTAATTGAATTAGAAAATATTTTCATAAAAAAAACAATCTTAACCACGTTATAGAAAAATAATACTTTATATTCTATAAGTCAAGATTGTTTTAGTAACAAAGACTATATTATATCTTTAAAGTGTTTAATATTAGTTACTTTTTCTTTTTTGTCTATGTCTATGGCAATTAAGTCTAGTCTTATTAAGTTTAAATCAATTTTATTTAAATAAGAGTAGGACACAATAGCTCTTTTTAGTGTTTTTATTTGTTTTGAACCTAGTGCGTCTGCAGCTTCTTGAAAATTAGGATTGCTCCTGGTTTTTATTTCTAAAAATATAGTGTTTTTTGATTTTTGGGCGATTAGATCTATTTCTTTGTGTCCAATTCTATAATTTCTTTCGAGTATTTTATAGCCCTTCTTTTCTAAAAATTTTAGTGCTAGTGTTTCTCCATAATTACCGAGGCTTTTTCTGTCTTTTTTCATTTTTAAGGTAAATATTTTTTGTATTTTTCTTCTTCTGACGCGTTTGTTATTTTCTCGGGTATTTTTTTAAAAAATTCATAAATAAAATAAAACCAGATTAATATTTCTAGTCCCCAAAGTAGGCACCAAAACCTAGAAGAGAAAAAGGGTATCCTTTGGGAGCTCACAAAGATTAAAATTAATCCTAAAACCAGGTTAACAATAGAGAAGTCTTGTATTTTTCTCCAACCTTCCAAATAAAAATTTTTACTTTTACCTTTTTTATTTTTTAGTATTCCAAATAAAATAGCTAATATTCCAAATAAAATGGTAAAACCTATTAGTAGAAAATTAAAAGAAGGGCTTAGTTTGGAAGGATTTACTTCAAACCAAAAAACTAAAGATAAAAATTTTGTCATTTTTTATTTTTTTAATAATAATCCGTAGTGATATTGACCGGCATTAAATTCTAATTCTATTCTAAAACCAATTTTTTGAACTCCAATTTCTAATAATTCTTTTTTTACCCTGTTTTTTATTGGTGGTCCTATGGGGGAGTCAATTTGATCCCATTCTATAATATTTAAACTTCCTCCCTTTTTTAACATTCTATAAGCTTCCCTCAATATCGCCAATCTTTTATTAGATTGATATAGGGTATTTATTAAGAAAGCTTGATCAATGCTTTCTGTTTCTATTTTTGTAGCCTTAAATATCTCTAAATCACTCCAAATTGTCTCTACGTTCTTTATATTTTTTTCTTTTTTTTCTTTTTCTACAGATTCTAGAGAATGCTTCATAACATCAATTGCAAAAACTTTCCCCTCATCGCCAACTATTTTTGCTATAGGAAAAATAAAAGAACCCAGAGAACCACAACCAAGTTCGGCTATCTTTTGCCCTTTTTTAATTTGAGCCTTTGATATGATTAAACCCGCATCTATAAGGTTTTTATTTGTTTCCATATTTTTTTTAATTTTAATAAATTATTCAACCATTATTTGTTTCTCTATGGTTTTTTGTTTACTATATTTTTTTTGAGCACTTATAATTATTGTATTTATCCCTTGTTTTAGGTTTATGTTTTCTTCGAAATTACCAAGATTGTCTTTTAATACGTTTTTATTGTTTATATAAACACTGGCCTCAGGATTGGTTTTTCCAGAAATAATTATTTGTTTTTTATCTAATATTAGGTTATTATTTTCAGGAGAGTTTATAACAAGCTTGGGCGGAGAAATAACATTATTTAGACAAAAGGCCAAATAAGAAAAACAAACTAAAATAACAAATACTACTAAAATATTTTTTATTAGTTTTGGAAAAATAAGAAAATTATGAGATTTTATCTTGTTTAAATTTGGAATTTTTTTCTCAGAAAAGGCGTTTATGTTTCTTTCTTTTGTGAAGGTCTCAGTAATTTTGTTTTGGTCTAGTCCTAGAAAGTTAGAATATTTTTTTAAAATTTTTTCTCTATATATTCCTTCTGGCAACTTGTTAAAGTTGCCGACTTCTAAAAATTTAAGATACTCAACACTTATGTTTATTTTTTTTGAAATTTTTTTTAATTTTAAATTTTGTTTTTTTCTAGCTAAAAACAATTGCTCGCCAGCAGTTTCGTAGTCATAAGAAACACTGTTTTTTTTAAAACTGTTCATGCTTATGAGTTTATTAAATATTAGAGAGATTTTAATTTAACTTTTGGTAAACCAATTAATTTTTGACCAACCAGTTCCACTTACATCAACTCCAAGAGCTTTAAATACAAAACCGATTATTAAAAAACTTAAAAGTATTATAACCAAACCAATAACACTGTTTGTTAATATGGTTTTACCTTTAGCAACTCTTTCACTGCTTCCACCTGAAATTAAAAGCATTGTACCACCGTAAACAAACATGAGCAAGGTGAGTGAACCGGCAATGCCTAGAAGCCAATTAGCTATTTTAACAGCAGTGCTAATAAGGTCATTTAATCCGCAATCTGCCCCAGAACAGCCCACAACTCCAGACGCAGAAGCTTCTTTAATATAAAGTGTAAATATAACAAAAGTTGACAAAGCAACCTTTTTTATTTTTTTCAACATATTTTTATTTGCTATTTTTTATTAACTGTTTGTTGTATGCGTTCAACCGCTCTTCTCATAACTGTTTCTATTTCTTCTTCATGATTATTTGTTTCTTCTACCATTTGTTTAAAGGCCTCCGTGGTGGCATGAGCGTTATAACCGCTATACCAGCTTTTGCTTGTTAATAATTGTTCGGCAAAAACACCTATCTCAGTATCATCTATTTGTTCATTTACTAAAGAACGTAAGGCAGTTGGTTTTTTGACATAATCAAGATAAGACTTTACCTGTTCTTCAGCTGTGGCGAACTGTAAAAAATCCCAAGCAGCATCTTGATTTTTGCTTTTATGAGATACTGTTTCTACCCAATAATTAGCAAAATTAACCTCACTTCCCTTTATTTGAGGCAGTTTTACAGTGTTAAAATTTAATTTTGGTGCTTGAGATTTTATAATTGGCAAGTGATAAGCATAACCAAACATTATACCAAGTTTTCCCTCTGCAAACATATCTAGTGAATCATCAAGTCTGTCGTTCCAACAATAGACTTCTTTGCCAGGATTAGCAAAATCAGTATAAAATTCTAAGGCTTCTGGGCCGGGGTTATATCCTTTTGTCACTCGTGATGAAGAGTGGAACATAACTGATCCCTCGTCATTCATCATGGTGGCCCCGCTTTGCATCATCAGAATTGACAATATGTCGGTTGACGCCTCTATGTTTCTAGCTCCACCCAAGGCTACTCCCGATTGAATTATTTCTCCTTCATTGCTTTGTTTAGTCATCTTTTTAACAGTTTCTTGGAAATCCCTATCCCAATATTTAGGAACTTCCGCAATATTGGCGTTATTTATCAAGTCTTTATTGTAATACATAGCTAGGGTGTCAACAGATAAGGGGAGACCATATATTTTATCTATTCCTTTTTCATCAGGAAGAATTACGTCTTTATAAATTACATCTAGAAATTTGTTTTCTAGCTCTTTTATTGTTAATGTTTTTTTTGTTTCGGTTGTGAGAACCTTTTTTTTATTTATAACCCCTTCCATTACCGCCTTGCTCATTTTAACTTCTTCTGGCATATAGGCCATTTTTGGTTGATATGCTTTCATCCAGGTATTGTGTATAGTAAATATATCTGGCCCTCTATCTTCGGCCATGGCATTAACTAATTCGTCCTCATAGTCTTCATATCTTAATTTTCTATAATTTATTGTTATATTAGGGTGAAGTTCTTCATATTTATCTATTATTTCTCTAAAAGAACCACTGTCATCCCAAACTCGCCAATAATTAATAGTTATTGGTTTTCTTGGGTCTTGGCTAGGAGAGCTTAATCCGCAACCTGATAAACTAATTAATAACACAAAAATAAGCACAAAAGAAAATATTTTTTTACTCATATTGATTTTATATTTATTATTTAAAAAACTGTTTGTTTATATACATTATAACACAAAGAAGGGATTATTAAAATATTAAATTATTTTAAATTTTATATTGTAGGGCCTCAGTTAAATGATTTGTTTTAATTTTTTCACTTTCTTCTAAATCAGCTATTGTTCTAGCTGTTTTTAAAATTTTAAAATAACTTCTAGGACTTAATTTCATTTTATCCATTGCGATTTTTAATATGTTTTTTGCTTCATTCTCTAATACGCAGAAGTTTTTAGTGTTTTCAGAGTCCATTTCGCTATTAATTGAAAATGGTAATTTTTTAAATCTTTCATTTTGTATTGCTCTGGCTTTTTCAACTCTTTTTTTGATTTCTTGTGATGATTCTCCTTTTTCATTGTTTGATAATTTTTCATAACTTATTCTGGGAACAGTTATGTGCATATCAATCCTGTCCAATATTGGACCCGATATTTTCTTTTGATAACTGTTTATTTGATGGGCGGTACAGGTGCATTCTTTGCCCCTATCTCCATAATAGCCACAAGGACAAGGGTTCATTGCTGCTATTAATACAAATTTTGCTGGAAAACAAAATGAATTATTGGCCCGACAGATATTTATAAAGCCTTCTTCTAGGGGCTGTCTTAGACTTTCTAAAATGTGTTTGGAAAATTCTGGTAATTCATCTAAAAATAAAACCCCTCTATGGGCTAAAGATATTTCTCCTGGGCGGGGCTTTGTTCCTCCACCGGTTAATGAAACAGCCGAGGCAGTATGATGAGGAGATCTAAAAGGTCTGTGTTTTATTAAACCTTTGTTATTTAAAAGTTCCCCGTTAACACTATATATTCTAGTTATGTCTAGACATTCTTCTAATTTAAGATCAGGTAAAATTGAAGCTAAGGCTTTAGCTAGCATTGTTTTTCCTGAACCAGGAGGACCATTCATTATTAAATTATGATTGCCAGCAGCAACGATCTCTAAAGTTCTTTTAGCGTGTTCTTGACCTTTTATAAAAGACATATCATAAACATGTCTTGAGTTTGAAAAATCAGGGCTTGAATATTTTTGGGGACTTATTTTTTGTTTATTTTTAAGATGAAGAACTAATTCTTTTAAATTGTTTACAGGGATTACCTCTAGTTCTTTTATTAATTTAGCTTCTTCGGCGTTTTCTCTAGGCACAAATATTGTTCTAAAATTTTCTTTTTTAGCTTTTATAGCTATTGGCAAGACTCCCTGAATAGGTCTTAGATTTCCGTTTAAAGCTAATTCTCCTAAAAATAATTTATTTTTAAGATTACTTTCTTTGCCTAGTTCTCCTGAGTTTAATAGAGTGCTTACAGCTATTGGCAAGTCTAATCCAGACCCTTGTTTTTTTAGGTGTGCTGGAGCTAAGTTGATAGTAAGTTTTATTTTAGGAAAGCTTAGGTCACTGTTTTTAATAGCGCTTTTTACTCTTTCTTTTGATTCGGAAACTGCTGTGTCAGGCAGACCTACAATAGCAACCGAGCCTAGTTCACCCCCTCCTTTAGTGTCAGCCTCTACTTCTATTATTTCGGCATTTATGCCAATAACAGTGGCTGAAAATATTTGAGAAGCCATAGTTGAAATTAACTTTTATTTATTAAAATTTTTGTCTTCTATTTTAATGCTTACAAAATTACTTACTCCGTTATTTTCCATGGTTATGCCATAAAGAATATCGGCTTTGTGCATACTGGCTCTGTTGTGAGTTATAACTATAAATTGAGTATCATAAGAGAGATCATTTAAAATTTTAGCAAAGCGTTCTGAGTTAGCTTCGTCTAGAGCAGCGTCAACTTCATCTAATACCACAAAAGGAGACGGGTTGGCCTTTATAATGGCGCATATTAAAGCAATGGCGGTTAGAGCTTTTTCTCCTCCAGAGAGCATAGATATAGAAGTTATTTTTTTCCCAGGAGGATGAACCTGTATATCAATTCCCTCGATGCCAGTGGCGCTGCTTTTTGATAGATTTTTAATAGTTGCCATGTTTGAAGAATCGTCTTCTTCGTTAACCTCTTCTTCATAAGCAATGCTGGTAATTTTTGCCTCACCTCCACTAAACAGAACTTTAAAATATTTTTCAAAATTTTTGTGTATGGTTTTAAATTCTTTGTTAAACTTTTCTTTAATATTAACATCTAATTCTTTAATTACTCCTTCTAGGCTTTTGACAGCCTTTTTTAAATCATCTATTTGTTCAGTTAAAAAAGAGTATTTTTCCTTGGTTTGAATATATTCTTTTTCAGTTTCGGAGTCTATTCCTCCAATTTGGGCCAATTGATTTTTTATTTTTTCAATTTCATCCCTTGTTTCTCTTGAGTCAATACTTCCTTGTAGAGGCCTTGTTTTAATTTCTTTTAATTCGTTTGAAAGTTCATTTCTTATTTCTATTTCCAAGTCTTCTAATTTGGTTTCGTATTTAGTTGCTTCTATTTTCGTATTATTAAGGTGGTTATTTAGATTATTTATTTCTTCTTGTAATTCTTGGCTTCTTTTTTGAGCATTGTTCAATTTTTCCTTTTTTTCATTTTCAATTTTACCTAGGTTGTTTAGTTTCTCCCTGTTTTCCAATATTTTTTCATCTATTTTTTTTAAATCTTCTTCCAATATTTTTTTATCTTGAAGATCGCTTTTGTTAAAATTTTCCTTGCTTTGTCAATATTTTTCTATTTTTCTATTTACATCGACTCTTTCAGAGCTTAGTTTGTTTATTTGATCTGTAATAAAGTTAATTTTTTGATTTAAGGTATTAATTCTTACACTAAATTGATTTTTTTCATTATTTAGATTGCCCGTCTCTTGATTGAGCTTGTCTATTTTTTCTCTTATAATTATTTTTTCTTTTTCTTTTTTCTCGTCTTTATTTTCTGTTAATTTAATAATTTTTAAAACCCTTTCCTTTATTTTTTCTAAAGCATTTTTAATTTCTTCTATATTTTCAAGAGAAGTAATATTTCTTAATTCTTTGTTTATTTCTTTTAACTCTAAATTTATTTGAGCGCTTTTTTCTCCTTTATTTAGGTCTGACTTAGAAAAAGAGTTTATTAAATTATTATTTAAATCCCTGGTTTCTAAAAGAGTTTTTTCAATTTCTTTTTCCTTTTCTTCTAATTTTTCCTTTTCTTCCTTTGTTTTATTTAAATCTTCTTCCTTTTCCTTTTCTAGGGTTTCTACCTCTTTTAATATTTGTTCACCTCTGTCTTTAAGCCAAGAAATATCAAAATTCCCTGAACTCTCAAGTTTTAACTTCTCCTGAGCATCAATCATTATGATTTTTTTGATTATTTTTTCCCTTTCTTCTTGTAGTTCTGATATGATTTTTGACCAATGATTAAATTCTTCGCTTACTCCTTTTTCTTCTTGTATTTTTTTAAATTCTTTATTTAATTCGACAAGTTTGTTTTCTCTATTTCCTTTTTTTGTTTCTACTTCTGTAAAATTTTCATTAAATTCAATAAAAAAATTATTTAATTTATGCCACTTATATTTAAAGAATCTTAACTGTAAATTTTTTAATTCTTTTTCAAGATTGTCCTTTTTTTGTAATTTGTTTACTTGTCTGGTTAGGGATTTTAGTCTAGGTTCAATTTCATTTGTTAAAACTTCTGCTTGTTCTAGATTTTTATAACTAGCTATAAGTTTGTTCAGGGAAGAGTCTCTTTTAATTTGGAATTCTTTTATACCAGTGGCTTCATCAAAAAAATCTTTTCTTTCACGAGGACTTACTTTTAGAAAATTTTCTACCATTCCTTGTCCAATAACACTATAAGTATTTTGTCCGAAATTAGCTTTTGCTAAAAGCATTTGTATTTCTGAAAGTCTGGTTTTATTATTATTTATTAAATATTCATTTTCCCCGTTTCTATAAATTCTTCTGGTTAAAATAAGCTCAGAATAAGGTATGGGTGCTTGTCTGCCTACACCTCCGTTTTTTTCATCTTGATTATTTAGAAAAAGAGACACTTCGGTACAATTAGATTTCCCTTTGCTTTTGGTACCTG
>CAZJRJ010000039.1:0-8346 GCA_964548635.1 uncultured Gammaproteobacteria bacterium
CAAAATTGAAAAAAAATATCACAGCAAAATTCATGTAGTAAACCCTGGTATTAAAACAAATATTCCTCAAATAAATAAAAAATTAAAAGTAAGTTTAATAAAAAAGTATAATCTGGAAAATAAATCTATTATTTTAACCTTAGGCAGGTTAGTGGAAAGAAAGGGTGTCGACAAGGTGCTAGAATCAATAGATTTAATAAGCAAGGAAATTAATAATTTTTCTTATATAATAGCGGGGGATGGGCCCTACAGGGGAAAATTAGAACAAATAAAATCAAAGCTAAATCCGGACCAAAAAGAAAAGGTAATATTTTTAGGGAAGGTAGAGGAAGATGAAAAATGGGCCCTTATTGATATTTGCGATTTATTTGTAATGATTTCAAGAAATATAAAAGGCGACTATGAAGGCTTTGGAATTGTTTATTTAGAAGCAAATTTATTAGCTAAACCGGTAATAGCGGGAAATAGTGGGGGAGAAGAAGATTCGGTTAATGAAAAAAGTGGAATAAAAGTAAATCCTCTTAGTAAAAAAGAAATATCAACTGCTATAATAAAATTAATAAAAGATAAAAATTTGAGAATTAAAATAGGAAAAAAGGCTCAAAAAAGAGCAATGGATGATTTTAACTGGGAAAAACAATCAAAAAAACTTTTTAATATTTTAGAAAAATAATATGATATCAATAATAATTCCTCTTTATAACCATGCCGATAAGATAGCTGGGTGCCTAGATGGCATTTTAAAACAAAGTTATCAAAATTATGAAATAATAATTATTAATGATGGCTCAAAAGATAAGCCTTTAAAGATAATAAAAAAATACGAAAAAAAATTTAAAGAGGGAAAGAAAGTGTTCAAATATTTTGAACAAGAAAACAAGGGCGCGCCCTCAGCCAGAAATAAAGGCTTCGAAAAATCAAAAGGAAATTATATAATTTTTTGTGATGCTGATGCTATACTAGAAACCAAAGCCTTAGAAAAAATGCTTAAAAAATTAAATGAAAACAATAAAATTAGCTATACTTATCCGTCTTTTGTCTGGGGCAAAAAAAAATTTAAGGTAGGCTCTTTTGATAGTGAAAAATTAAAAACCGAGCCTTTTATACATACAATGGCGCTTATTAGAAGAGAGGATTTTACTTCTAAGGGCTGGGATGAATCAATAAAAAAATTTCAAGACTGGGATCTTTGGCTTACTATGCTAGAGGAAGGGAAAAGGGGAGGATGGATAGATGAGACATTGTTTAAAGTAAAATCAGGTGGAACAATGAGTGAATGGCTACCGTCCTTTATTTATAAAGCAATGCCCTTCCTTCCGCAAGTTAAAAAATACAAAAAAGCTATGAGTATAATAAAAAATAAACATAATATTAAATAAACTATGCACTTATTAAAAATAACCGAAATTAAAGAAATTCTATGGAGTAAAAACGTAAAACTGATAATGGTCAGTATCTTTTTAGCAGAAATACTTTCTTTTATCAGCTTTTATTCATCTAATCTAAGATTTATTATTTTCCCTTTGATTTTACTGTCTTTTTTAATAATATGTTTTTATAAATTTGAATTAGGGGTTTATATAGTATTGATAGAGCTTTTTATCGGATCAATGGGGCAAATGTTTTACTGGAATTTTTTTGGTATAAATTTATCTATAAGATTATTATTATGGTTTATACTATTGCTAGTTTGGTTTATTAAAGTTTTAAAAAATAATTACAAAGCAAAAATAATAAAATCAGAATATTTAATTTTTCTAATACCCTTGTTTGTTTTTATTGTTTGGGGGTTATTAAAAGGTTTTATAAACAATAATGGTTTGGGTAATATATTTTTTGATTTTAATGCTTGGCTTTATTTTGCTCTAATATTTCCTTTCTATGATGTAATATTAAAAAGAAATAATTCTTTTAAGACGTTTTTTCAAATAATCATCACTTCCTCTCTCTGGCTATGTATTAAAACATTTGTTATCCTCTTTATTTTTACCCACAATTTAGAAAAAACCATGGGGCTTGCCTATAGATGGATTAGAGACACAAGAATTGGGGAAATAACCCAGATGCCTGACACCTTTACCAGGGTTTTCTTTCAATCCCATATTTTTATATTAATTACATTTTTTATTCTTTTTATCTTTCTAAATAAAGCCCTAGATAAAAAAGATAGAAAACTAACTTTTAATATTTTAGCTTTGATGGTTCCGGTCTTTGCCACCATAATTATTAGTTTTTCAAGGAGTTTTTGGGTGGGATGTTTTTTGGGATTTTTATTTTTTATTTTTTTAATTTATATAAATTATGGGATCAAAAAAACCTTTATAAATAGTGGGTTGATGATTGGAATTATGATTTTTAGTCTAGTCCTTATAACCGTTGTAGTTAAAATACCAATTGGGGGCGACTCGGCTCAATTCAACACTGCCAATGCCTTAAAAAATAGAGCAAAAAATATAAAAAATGAGGCAGCCGTATCTTCAAGATGGAATTTACTGCCTAAATTATGGGATAAAATAGAAGAAAATCCAATAATGGGGAAAGGTTTTGGGACAACCGTAACCTATCAATCAAATGATCCTAGGGTACTAGAAACAAGTCCTGATGGGCAATACACCACCTATGCCTTTGAGTGGGGTTGGCTTGATATATGGCTCAAACTAGGCTTTTTGGGATTTTTATTTTATGTTATAATTATTTTAAAGTTAATTATTATTTCTCTTGATAAAAAATTAATTGAAGAAAATCCATTAATAGGCAGTTTAATTATAGGAATTTTCATGATAGCAGTAATTAACTTTTTCACTCCCTATTTAAATCATCCTCTTGGGATTGGTTATTTAATATTTAGTATCGCTTTAATTGACAAATTAAAATAATTTCACTAGACTTCCTGGGTATTCCTGTTGTTCAAAACTCTTTTTTACTGTATATTAAAGAACATAATAAAAAATTAAAATAATTTTTAAAAACTATGGAGGAACAAATTATATCCCCAGAGGGGTATGAAAAATTACAAAATGAAATTAGCCATTTAATCAACGTAAAAAGGAGAGAAATTGCGGGCAGAATTGAGAAAGCTAAAGAGCTAGGAGATTTGAGTGAAAACGCAGAATACCATGATGCCAAAGATGCCCAAGGATTTAACGAGGGGAGAATATCTAAAATTAACGGGCTTTTGAAAAATGTAGTCATAGTTGAAAAGAATAAATCAAAAGGGGAGGTGGCAATGGGGTCAAACGTAACCATAGCTGACGGAAAAAAAGAAAGAAAATTTACAATTGTAAGTTTTAATGAATGTGACCCAGCAGAAGGAAAAATTTCCAACGAATCACCAATCGGCCTAGCACTCTTAAATAAGAAAAAGGGGGACTCTGTAAAAATAAACACTCCTAGAGGAGTAATAAATTATAAGATAAATAAAATAGAGTAAATTATTGAAAATATCTTAAAAAAACCGCTATATAAGCGGTTTTTTTAAATTGACTATTTAAATAGAATAGAATACAATTAATATTATATAATTTTTATTTTAAATATTAAGTTAATATAAAAATATGGAAAAAGAAAATAAAAGTCCTCGGAGTGAAAGAAGTGACAGAATTAAAAAAATAGAAGAATTAAAAGAATTAAATATAAATCCTTATCCAGCCAAGTCAAAAAGAACTTTTTTAATCAAAAAAGTTCTGGAAGATTTTGATAGTTTTAAAAAAGAAGAGAGAAAACTTAATTTGACTGGTAGACTAAAAAGTAAAAGAAGTCATGGTAATCTCACTTTTGCTCAACTAGAAGACAGAAGTGCTAAAATTCAAATAGCCTTTTCAAAAAAAGAAATAGGCGTGGATAAATATGAACAATTAACCAAGCTGATTGATATTGGCGACTTTTTAGAAGTAAAAGGGGCCTGTTTTGTGACCCATAAAGGTGAAAACAGTTTAATGATATCAGATTGGAAACTTCTTTCTAAGGCTATTAGACCATTGCCGGATAAATGGCGCGGATTTAGGGATGAGGAAGAAAAACTTAGAAAAAGATATCTTGACATCCTGATAAATAAGGATATACGAGATATGGTAGAAAAAAAAGCTAAATTTTGGAATTCTGTCCGTGAATTTTTAATGAAAGAAGATTTTTTGGAAGTGGAGACCCCTGTACTTGAAACCACAACCGGGGGAGCAGATGCCAGGCCATTCGAAACTAAACACAATGCGCTAGATATAAATGTCTATTTAAGAATCTCAATGGGAGAACTTTGGCAAAAAAGATTAATGGTGGCAGGACTAGAAAAAACCTTTGAAATAGGAAGACAATTTAGAAACGAAGGCATGGACGCAGAACATTTACAAGATTATACCCAAATGGAATTCTATTGGGCTTATGCCGACTATGAGGACGGAATGAAATTAGTAGAACAACTCTTCAAACACGTGGCCAAGGAAACTTTTGGAACTTTAAAATTTAAAATAAGAGATTTTGATATTGATTTAGAAAAAAAGTGGGAAAAATATGATTACAGAAAAACTGTTAAAAAATATACCAAAATTGATATTTTAAATACTACAGAAAAAGAAATAAAGGCCAAACTTGATGAACTAAAGGTTGATTATGACAAGAAGGGATTTAATATAACCAGGGCGATTGATAATCTTTGGAAATATTGTCGCAAGCAAATAGCCGGCCCTGGATTTTTAGTTGGAGTACCTAAGGTAATATCTCCTTTAGCTAAAACTGATCCAGAAAACACTGAACTAACCCTGAGATTCCAACCGATCATTGCTGGAAGTGAACTTGGTAATGGTTATAGCGAACTTAATGACCCCCTAGACCAAGCCAAGAGATTTAAGGCCCAACAAAAATTACGTGACGAGGGCGATGACGAAGCTCAGATGTATGATAATGACTATGTAGAAGCTTTGGAATATGGAATGCCCCCTACTTGCGGATTTGGAATGAGCGAAAGAGTGTTCTCATTCTTAATGGGTAAGTCAATGCGAGAGTGTCAAATTTTCCCTCTAATGAAACCAAAATATAATCTCAAAGGTAATACAGGCTATTTTAAATTAAAACCAGGTGAATTAAAAGGAGAGGTTGAAAAAAATTTAGGAATCAATCACAAAGATGCTAAAAAATTACTTAATAGATATATTAAAGATGAAAATACCAAATTTCACATGATAGAGACTGAAGTTATAATGAGAACTTTAGCCAAGCACTTTAGCCAAGATGAAGAAAGGTGGGGTATAATTGGTTTACTTCACGATATTGATTGGGAATTAACTAAAGATAACACTGACAATCATGGAATAAAAATGAAAAAAATAATCAAAGAAGCTGGGGGCACAGATTTCTTAATAGAAACAATTCAGTCTCACGTTTATGGATTTGGAAATGTTGAGCTAAAAGATAAAAAAAGAACTACCACACTTCAACATGCCCTAGCAGCTTCAGAAACTTTAACAGGCCTAATTATTGCCTCAGCCTTAATGCAACCAGACAAGAAATTAGCTAGTGTAAAACTTGGATCACTTAAAAAGAAATTTAAAAACTCTAAATTTGCTGCCAATTGTAATCGAGATATTATTATGGAATGCGAAAAAATAGATATTCCAATTGATGATTTTCTTGAACTTAGCCTAAAAGCTTTACAAGGCATTTCAGACGAATTAAGCTTATAACATGAATAATATAGATAAAATAGAGGGGATATGGTCGTATCTCGAGTTTCAGAAAGGGGATTTTCATAATAATGACCTAGTGGCCACATATACAAATGAGGGGTATTAAAATTTTCCTGAAATAAAAGAAGTTTTAGATTACGTTAAAGATAAAATAAAAAAAGAATTTTAAGAAAGAAATCTAGAATGGAAAAAGGAATACGAAAATTAAAAATCTTTAATTTATTATAAACAATTAGAAATTATGCACAGAAGTGTTGGAATTATCATAGAAAACAATAAGAAAGAAATTTTAATGATAGATAGAAATAATTTCCCATATGGTTGGGCTTGCCCAGCTGGTCACATTGATAAAAATGAAACTCCTGAAAAAGCAGTAATCCGTGAAACAGAAGAAGAAACCGGAATTAAAATACTTAAGCACGAATTATTGATAAATGAATTTATAAAATGGAATGAATGTTCGAAGGGAGTAAAAGGACATGACTGGTTCGTTTTTAAGGCAAATGAATGGGCGGGAAACGTGAAAATAAGTGATAGAGAGGCCAAGGAGATAAGGTGGGTAGAGCAAAACGAAATAATAAATTTAAAACTAGAACCTGTTTGGTTCCACTGGTTTCAAAAATTAAAAATATTAAAATGAATCTAGCAAAAGTTATCATTATAATTATTTTACTATTATCAGGATGTCAAAATCAGAATTACCAGGACAGGGAAGACTACATAGAAATAAACAATAAAAAAATATATATTGATGTAGCTGACGATTCTTCTTCTCGATACATGGGCTTGAGCGGACGAAATAGTTTATGTCCAAATTGTGGAATGCTCTTTGTATTTGAAAACAGCGGGGAAAAAACTTTTGTGATGAGAGATATGAATTTTCCACTTGATATAATCTGGATAAAAGACGATAAAATTGTTAAAATAGATAAAAATCTACCTCCTGATAACGATAAAAACCTAGAAAAGTATAATAGCCAATCAAAAATAGATTTTGTTTTAGAGGTTAATGGCAACTTTTCCGTGGAAAATGAAATAAAAATTGGGAATGAAATAAAAAATTTAGAAAACTATGAAAATAACAATCTGCGGTAGCATTGCTTTTTATGAAGAAATGCTGAAGACAAAAGAGGCCTTGGAAGAAATGGGTCATAAGATAAAAATGCCACCAAGCAAACTAAAAGATGGTGCAGGAAAAAGCATTGGCGTAAGTGATTATTATGAAATAAGAAAAAAGGGCTCAGATGAAAAATGGGTTTGGGACAGAAAAAAAGAATCCATCTTAAAACATTTTGATAAAATAAAATGGTCGGATGCTATCTTAGTTTTAAACTTAGAAAAAAATAATATATCAGGATATATCGGGGCCAACACCTTAATTGAAATGGGATTAGCACTATACCTAGATAAAAAAATATTTTCATTTAATAAAATACCAAAGATGTCTTGTGAAGAAGAAATAAAAGGAATGAGTCCTATAATTATTAATAAAGATTTAAATAAAATAAATTTATGAAAATAACAATTTGTGGAAGTATAACAAATGCTAAGAAAATACACAAAATAAAAGCTGAGCTGGAAAAACAGGGTCATGTTGTTTTTTCTCACAAATTAATGGAAATGTATGCCGAGGGAAACACTGAAATAATAAATAACATCAAAGAAGTTCATCATAAGCTCAAAATAGAAAACAGCACTTTTAAATGGTATTATAATAAAATAAAAGAAAGTGATGCTATTTTAGTTTGTAATTTTGAAAAAAAATATATACCAGGATATGTTGGAGGCTCGGTTCTAATGGAGATTGGCTATGCTCACGTTCTAGATAAAAAAATATATTTTCTAAATCCCATTCCAGATGTCGGCTACAAAGATGAATTAATGGCCTCCCAACCCGAGGTTATCAATAATGACTTAAATAAATTAAATGAATAATTATAAATTTAAAATTAAATATTCTAAAATTTCATCCCTGTGGGGTAATAGTTTTGTTTTAATTTTGAAAAAATTTAATAATTAATAATTTAAATATGTTAGATATAAAATATATAAGAGAAAATACTGAAAAAATTAAAGAAGCAGCAAAAAATAAAAATATCAAAGTTGATATTGATGAGCTTTTAAAAATAGACAAAAAAAGAAGAGAGCTTATACAAAAATCAGATGAATTAAGGGCAGTAAAAAATGAACTAAGCAAACAAGGCAAAGGTGGCAAGCCATCTCCTGCGTTAATAAAAAAAGGCAAAGAGGTAAAAGAAAAATTAATTGATATAGAGATTAATCTTGATAAAATTGACAAAGATTATATAGAATTAATGGTAAAAGTTCCAACTATACCATCAGATGATACCCCAATAGGAAAAAGTGAGGATGAAAATGTGCCCATTGGTTCGTATGGAAAAAAACCAGAGTTTGACTTTAAAATAAAGGATCATATTGAATTAGGAAAAGAGCTCGATGTCATAGATATAGAAAGAGGGGTAAAAGTAGCGGGTTACAGGGGATATTATCTAAAAAATGAAGGGGTGACCCTGGCGCTAGCTTTAATGATGTATGCCCTAGACAAGTTAATATCCAAAGGTTTTACTCCTATGATCCCTCCCACTTTAGTCAGAAATTTCGCCCTATTTGGAACTGGGTATTTTTCTGGCGCTAATTATAATGGAGAAGT
>CAZJRJ010000040.1:0-8297 GCA_964548635.1 uncultured Gammaproteobacteria bacterium
CTAGCCCGACTGCTGTTAGGGGAGGTATTAATGTTACAGTAATGGCAATGCCAGGTAAGGTTGAATCTAAATTAGGTTTTGCCCACGTATAGCTAGCCGCCAGTCCAGCTACAAGGGAAACAAAAAAGTTAAAAAGAGAGGGTTTCATTGTTTTCATTAATTCCACATCGCTTACATTTCCAGAGGAAAATAGGCCAACTATTATAGTTAGAACAAAAACAATTATAAAAGATACAGAAAATATTTTTAATGATCGCATTATTACTTTTGAGTCATTGATTAAAACACCTAAAGCTAAAGATAAAATAGGTGAGAGAATAGGAGCTACCACCATCCCCCCAATTACGAGAATTATGTTGTTAGCCATAAGTCCAAGAGCGACTATGAGTGATGACAGACCCACTAAAAAATAAAAATCACCTCTTGGAGCACTAGATTCAATAATATAAGTACAAAATTTATTGCGATCTGCTTGTTTAAGTTTTAAAATATTTTCTAGCATTATTTTAAATTATTTAATTATCAAAAAAAATTAAATCTTTATTATTTCTATTATTTTATATCATTTTGTGCTCTTTGGCAATTTTTAGTCTTGAAAATATAGTAAGTATTTGTTATAATTATTTTAGTTATTAAATTAAATTTATTTTTATGGGTATTTTAGATGCTAAATTTAGTGCAGGCAATTCTTTGTCTGAAGAAGAGGCAAAAATAGCTAATGTTAGATTAGAAGTTGAAAAAGAGGAGAAGGGAAATGAAAGGGATCGATTTGCAACAGATTTTGAGTTAGACGAAGTCTTAAGTGAGTATTCTCAGAATGTTCCGGGTTTTGATAAAATAAGAGATGAAATTATTGATGAATTAATGAAATTTGTTGACACTAAAACTGGTGTAGACTTTGATAATTCTAAAGAAAGACAAATTTTATTAGACACAGTAAAAAACAAGTTTAATAAAGAAATTGAAGATTTGAAAAAAGCTAGTTAATTTTAACAAAAGAAAAAACCGCCTTTGTAGAATTTAAGGGCGGTTTTATTTTTTTAGAGTTCTTAGAACTTCTTTTAAAATTAAGACATGGATTTGGGACATTATAGTCCCTTTTTTGAGGGTCATTTTTTCTATGCTTTTATCAAACAGTAAACTTTTTTCTAAGATTATCCTTCTTTCCTTGGGGTATTTTACAATCTTTCCTAATTGCTCCCATTTTTTTTCTTTTATTTTTTCTTTTTTAAGATTACCCTTTTTAATTTCATCTAGGCAATCTTTTTTTATTTCCAGAGTGGGGTTAAAGGGGAGGTCTTCAAATATTTTGAAAATTTCTCCTTCTTTATAATTTATTTCCCCCTCCTGGACTAGCTGTTTTATCATCCTGCGGAGAGGGAAATTATTCATTTTTTGGTTCCTTTCGGCTTGTTTGTTTAAAGAACTGTTATTAAACGTCATATTTTTATATCATTATTTTACAAAAAAGTCAAGGATAAAGAAAAAAAATAGTATTGTAGTTGACTTTTTATAAAAAAAAGGTTATAATATACTTAATATTAATAATAAACTAAAATAATATGGGAATGGAAAAAGGAATTTTATTAGAGGGGGATTTTATAAAAGATAACATAGAAGACAAAAAAACTCTTTCAAAAGATGAGTTTAGAGGTGTTTTAAAAGATGCTGAAATATCAGAAATATATGAAAAAACTCTTTCAAAAAAAGAGATTGGTAGAATAGCTAATGAATTATATAATGATCGTGAAGGAAAGTCGGCCGAGGACATAAAAGATGAAATTTTTGAAAAGTTGAAAAAAGCCGAGAGGGAAGTGATTTTAAAAGATTTTGGGCTAGAATCAATAATAAAAGTTTATATGAAAGAATTGAGTGGGGCTGTAAAAGATGATGAGGAATTAGAAAAAATTAGAGAAGAAGTAGTAGAAGAATTATTCTCAAAGTATAATGAAGATTTATATAACTCAGCCAGGATAAATAATAATGCTAATAATTTAGGAAAAGACTTGGGATCATTATTTAGAGATCGTTTAGAAGATGTGAAAAAGGCAGCTTAATTATATTATAAGAGCTTAAAAAACCACTTATAAAAATTATAAGTGGTTTTTTGTTTATTCGTCTTGTCTTTTTTATTCTTTAATTTCTTTAATTAAATCTTTTTTATCAATTTCTCTAGTTTCTTTTTTACCTCTGTCTCGTACATTTAATTTATTCGATTCTATCTCTTTATCTCCTATTACTAGGATGTAGGGAACTTTTTCTTTAGTGGCTTTTCGTATTTTATTATTCACTGTCTCATCACTATCATCAACTTCAACTCTTATTTCTTCTTTTATAAATTCAGAGGCCAAATTCTGACAATATTCTCTATGTTTTTCTCCTACTGATAATATTTTGACTTGCACAGGAGAGAGCCAGATTGGAAAAGCTCCAGCATAATTTTCTATTAACAAGGCTATAAATCTTTCAAATGAGCCAAATAAGGCCCTATGAAGCATATAGGGTTTTTCTTTTCCCCCTTTATTATCTGTAAATTCCATATTAAATCTTTCGGGTAAATTAAAATCAAATTGCAGAGTGGAACATTGCCATTCACGGCCCAACACATCTTTTAATTTAAAATCTAATTTAGGACCATAGAAAGCGGCCTCTCCTTTTTCTTCAGTAAAGTTCAGGTTTTTCTCTTTAGCAACCTTTCTGAGTATTTTTTCAGTAAAATCCCAGCCTTTGTCATTGCCAGCATATTTCTTTTTATTTTCAGGATCTCTTAGGGATAGATATACATTAATTAAATTAGAATCAAAACCGAACGATTTGAAAATAAACAGAATAAAATCTATAACTTTTTTTAATTCTTCTTCTACTTGATTTTCACTACAAATGATGTGGGCATCGTCTTGAGTAAAACCTCTTACTCTTGTCAGTCCAGATAATTCACCTTTTTTTTCATATCTATATACAGTCCCACATTCGGCCCATCTTAGAGGTAAATCTTTATATGACTTAGGCCTGTTTTTGTAAATTTGAACATGGAAAGGGCAATTCATGGGTTTTAGTAAATATTCTTCTGATTCTTTAACTTTTTTGTTTTGTTGTTTTTCTTCTAAGGTTTGTCCTACCTCTAGAGGTGGATACATATTATCATTGAAAAACCCCCAATGTCCTGATGTTTCCCATAAAATTCTATTTCCAATATGGGGACTTCTAACTAAATTGTAGCCGCTTTTTAGATGCTCTTGGTACCAGAAATCTTCAATAACGCGCCATAGGATAGCTCCTTTTGGGTGCCAAAGGGGCAGTCCTAGACCTACTTTTTCATCTATATGAAATAAATCAAGTTCACGTCCTAGTTTTCTATGATCTCTTTCCTTGGCCTCTTTAACCATTTCCAAATATTCATCTAATCCTTTTTTGTCATTGAAGGCAACTCCATAAATACGGGTTAGCATTTGGTTGTCTTCACTCCCGCGCCAATAAGCGCCAGCTATAGAAGTGAGTTTAAAACCATCTTTGCTTAATTCATTGGTTGACTCTACATGAGGCCCCTTACAAAGGTCTTCAAAATTTCCAAGTTTGTAAAAACTAACTCTAGCTTCTCCTTCTTTTTCTAAATCTTTGATTAATTCTTCTTTATATATTTGTTTTTCTTTTAAAGTTTTAACCAAGGCTTCTTTAATAGATAATTCGCTTTTTTCAAATTTTAAGTTTTGTTTTATAAGATGTTTTATTTTTTTTTCAATTTTTGATAAATCATCTTCTGTAATTTTTTCATTACCAAAATCAAAATCATAATAAAATCCATTTTCTATAGCTGGTCCAATCCCAAATTTAACTTGAGGCCACAATTCTTTTACGGCCGCTGCTAAGAGATGGGACATTGAATGCCTTTTGATTTGTAGGCTCTCATCTTTTTTTATTTCCATATATTTTTAAAAAGAAAAGACTAATCACCTAAGAGAGTGATTTAGACCCACTTTTTTCTTTATATATTATATAAATTAAAGCTAATAAACTTCCAATCAAATTAGAAACCAAATCAAGAGAAGTATTTATGTATCCGCCTACGCCCGTCTCAGGCACGAAAACCGTAGCAATAAATTCTAATATTTCGTTAAGAGCGCCAGCGCCAAGTCCGGCCATTACTAAGACAATAGAAAAACTGATTAATTTTTTATTTTCATTTTTAATAGAAAGATTAATTAGGTGATACATTAAGAGAGTTGCTACTCCAAAGCCAATTATATGAACCAACTGGTCATATTTAAAAATATAATAGGGGTCGCCCACAATGGGTAAGAGCACTATTTCATAAAGTTTTTTTCCTTTGATATAAATTCCGCCCCCACTCATATGCATAAAAGACCAGAGCGTTAATCCCCAAAGAATATAATTTGGATAGAGTACTTTTTTGTTCGTAGTAATTATTAAAATTAAAAATAAAATAATTATTCCGATATAGAGAATAAATTCGTAGTTTTGCCGACTTAAAAAAGTGGCTCCAAATAATAATAAAAACACTAGATTAATAATTAAAATTTTTGGTTGTCCTTTTTTAAAATACATATTTTGTAATTATTAATGAAAAAACCTCGCTCCAGTATATCAAAATAATTTAATATACTGGGACGAGGTTTTATCGTTTAACGATTTCCCGCGGTTCCACCCAGCTTCTCCGAAGCAAAATCAGAGCACTTCTTTTTTTAGCTTAATCCCCCGAGGGGAGAGGCTACAGACACAAGCATGTAATCTGTAACCTCCTGCAGTTGGTAGCTACAGCAATCACTAAATCAATTGTTCCTTTTATTCTATTATTAATTTAAAGCAAAGTCAATATCTTGGGTTGTGAATAAAATTATAAGGATATATAATGGAAAAATAAAAATTGACGAAGAGAACTTAATGAATAAATTTAAAATAAAATCAAAATACAAACCTACTGGAGATCAGCCTAAGGCCATAAACGGTTTAGTTCAAGGTTTAAAAAAAGGTCTTAGGGATCAGACTTTGCTTGGCGTCACGGGGAGTGGTAAGACGTTTACTATGGCTAATATTATAGAGTCAGTTCAGAAACCTACCCTAATAATTTCTCATAATAAAACCCTGGCCGCCCAGCTTTATGGAGAGTTTAAACAGTTCTTTCCAGAAAACGCGGTCCATTATTTCGTTTCTTATTATGATTATTATCAGCCCGAGGCTTATATTCCACACTCTGATGTTTATATTGAAAAGGAGTCTTCAATAAATGAGGATATAGATAGACTAAGACATGCCACTACTCAGTCTTTAATAAATCGTGATGACGTTATTGTTGTAGCTAGTGTTTCCTGTATTTATGGAATTGGAGAAAAGGAAGATTATGAATCTCTTGGTAAGGAGTTTAGGGTTGGAGATAATTTTAAAAGAAATGAGATTGTAAGGAGATTGGTTAGTATTCAATATGATAGAAATGATGAGGCGTTAGGGAGAGGCCAGTTTAGAGTTAAAGGAGAAAATATTGATATACACCTAGCTACGGGTGAGGCCGTGGTTAGAATAAAGGTTTTTGGTGATTATGTTGACGATATTTTTTATTTTCAAAAAGGGCCAAAATATGAAGCGAGTCTTATTTTAAGCGGACTTATAGAAGTCCCAGTTAAAAAGATGAAGCAAGTTAATATTTTGCCAGCTAAACATTTTGTTACTCCTGAATATAAAATGAAAAGAGCTTTTGGGAAAATTGAAAGAGAATTAGAAGAGAGATTAAAAGATTTAAAGAAAAGGGGAAATTATTAGAAGCTCAGCGCTTGGAGCAGAAAACAAACTATAATCTTGAGATGATGAGAGAGGTGGGATATTGTAATGGTATTGAAAATTATTCTAGACATTTAAGCGGACGAGTATCGGGAACGCCCCCAACCACCTTAATAGATTTTTTTGGAGATGATTTTCTTATGTTCGTAGATGAGCCTCATGTAACCATTCCTCAGGTTAGGGGAATGTATGCCGGAGATAAGTCTCGTAAAGAAAATCTAGTCGATTTTGGTTTTAGGCTTCCTAGTGCTAAAGATAATCGACCGTTAAATTTTAAAGAATTTGATTCTAAAATAAACAAAGTTATTTATGTTAGTGCCACCCCAAGCGATTATGAAATTAGTAAATCAAAAAGGGTGGTTGAACAGATTATCAGGCCCACTGGACTCCTCGATCCTAAAGTTGAAATTCGTCCAATCGAAAATCAGATTGATGATTTGATTAAGGAAATAAAAAAAACAACAAAGAAAAACCAGAGGACCTTAGTAACCACTCTAACTAAAAGAATGTCAGAGGACTTGACTGATTATTTAAAAGAAAAGGGTTTAAAAGTTGAGTACCTACATAGTGAAATAGAAACCCTAGAAAGAGTTGAAATATTAAAGGGTTTACGTAGGGGTGATTTTGATTGTTTGGTAGGAATCAATCTTTTAAGAGAAGGAATTGATTTGCCCGAGGTTTCTTTGGTTGCGATTTTGGATGCTGATATGTCTGGGTTTCTAAGAAATGAAATTTCTATGATGCAGACTGTGGGACGGGCAGCTAGACACAGGGAAGGACGAGCCATACTTTATGCTGATAAAGAAACCCCGGCCATCAAGTACGTAATTAAAGAAACTAGACGTAGAAGACGTCTTCAGGAGAAATATAACAAAGAAAATAATATTAAACCAAAAACCATAAAAACAGCTTTTCATGAAGATATTGTGAGAAAGTGATAGAATACAAGAATACTAAAATATAAAAAAATATAGATTTTAATCTATATTTTTTTAATCCAATAATTGTAAACTTATTTACCTAAAGCCTTACTTCATAGCCCGTAGGTATTTCTTCGTCTGCGTCTATTATGGCAGGGTTAATTTTCTTTAAATATTCTCTCGATTCATTTTTGTCTCTTGCTATACCCGTGAGAGTATATCTTTTTTTCTGTTCAGGGATGATTATCCTGTCTCCTTCTCTTAAATTATTAGGATCTAAGCTTGGATTCGCTCTCACAATATCCTCATAATCTATATTGGGAAATTTTTTAGACAATCTATATATATTTTGGTCGTTCATTTTGAAGCGATAAATTTGATCAGTTCTTTCTTCTGGTATTTTTAAGGATTGATTAAATTCATATGATTTTTCTTCGTCACTTACAAAACCTTCTTCAATTAATTCATATATGGCATTGAATTTTTGAGGATAATTTATATTTTCTGAAAAACCTTTAATCTTTTTCCAAAAATCATCTTGTGATTTTTCTTTTATATTTTCTTTAAGTGTTTTAGAATTACTTCCGTCTAACGGGATTTTTATTTCTTGTCCTATTTGAATTTTGCGAGGATCTTTAATTTTATTAAAATCTTGTAGTTCGTCCACTTTTATACGGAATTTTATAGCTAGTTTTCTAAGATTATCTCCTTTTTTTATTTTGTAAGTCAATGTTTCAAAGTCATTGTCTCCTATTTCTTTTAATTCTTTATCTTTCTCCCTTTTTATTTTATTTATTTTCTCTTCTAAAAATTTTAAGAACCCCTCATAATTTACATCTCCTTTGTTTTTATATTCTTGATTTAAATATTTCCAATAAAAGCCACCGTTATAGCCGGAAAGCGCTAAGTCCCAATCATTGCCTCCTTTTTTGTGAAGATCTTTTAATAGTCTGGCGCAGGCTCGAGCGCTTTTGATAGGATCTTGCCTCTCTTCTATATTGGGATGACAATCTTCGTAATGTCTTGATTTAAGTCCATAGCTTCTACCTGTTTTAGGCATAAATTGATAAGGGCCAACTGCTCCAACACTTGATTTAGCCTTCCAGATTCCATGTGATTCTGGTATCAATAAATAGCGAAATTTTTCCGGCACGCCTTCTTCCTTAAATTCTTCTTTTAGACATGAATCCCAAGCTCCCATTTTTTTGTAAGCGCCGATAAGACTATTTTTTAATTTAGGATCTTCAGAATATCTTTTTTTCCAATAATTTTTTAAAGCTTCGGCTGTTTCCAGATTAAGTTCTATGTCTCCCTCTTTTTCAAAATTAATAATTTCTTTTATTGATTTGATATTACTTTCTTCTGCCTCTGAAAGTTCTTCTCTTTCTTCTTTTTTTCCTTCTTCTCCTCCTTTTTCTTCTTCTCCTAGGTAGCCCCCTTTAAATAAATCATCTAATACCCTTTTAAAAACAGGAGAGGCTGCAATAGTGGCTCCAGCAATTGCGGACAATTGTAAAAATTTCCTCTTATTTATTTTGGAATCATTATTTTCTGGACTTTCCTCTTTTCTTTTGTTTTCTCTAGGCT
>CAZJRJ010000041.1:0-8224 GCA_964548635.1 uncultured Gammaproteobacteria bacterium
CTGGCGGAGAAGGACAAGGTCAATACGTTAATCACTCAAACAATCTAAAAATAACTAAAAAGAAGCATGCTCCAGCTATCCAAGAAATTGGGAAAAAAGGAGCTCTCAAAATTATTCCCCTTGGTGGGCAAGAAGAAGTTGGTCGTAATATGACCGTCTTTGAATACGAAAAAGATATCGTGATTTTGGATATGGGAATGCAATTCCCAGAAGAAGATATGCCAGGAATCGACTATATTATACCAAACATAAGCTACCTCAAAGGAAGAGAGAAAGATATTCGTGGTGTCATTTTCAGTCATGGTCACCTAGATCATATTGGAGCTGCTCCAATCCTTCTTCAAAAACTTAACTATCCCCCAGTTATTGGACGCGATTTCACAATTGCTCTAGTTAAGAAAAAAATGGATGACTATGAAAAAAATTCTGCTCAAAAGCTAAAAATAATGAAAATTAATTCCATTAAAGATACTTTTAAATTAGGAAAATTTGAAATTAGCTTTTTTGATGTTGAACATTCTATTATGGACGCTGTTGGAGTTATCCTTAAAACTCCAGAAGGGACTATCATCCATCCTGGTGATTGGACAATGGAAAAAGATGACGCTGGAAAATCTGTAGTTTCCTATGATCATTTAAAAAATCTTCCAGGACCAAAAATTTTAATGTTAGAAAGCTTAGGAGCAATTGTTTCCAATCCTGACAGAACTACGGAAAAAGAAATGTATCAAAATTTAGAAAAACTTATCAGTGAAGCTAGCGGTAAAGTTATTATCGGAACTTTTTCTTCTCAGATTCAGAGAATAAGTGATATATTGAAATTTGCTGATAAATTAGGCAAGAAAGTAGCAATTGATGGTTTTAGTATGAAGAAAAATATTGAAATTGCCAAGGAACTTGGTTATATCAAAATACATAAAAACACCATGGTTGATATTAAAAGCATTAACAAGTATCCAGATAATAAAATGATTATTATTTGTACTGGCGCACAAGGTGAGCCCAATGCTGCATTTTCAAGAATCGTTAATAGGGAACATCGTTATATAACTTTAAAGAAAAAGGATACGATTGTTTTTTCATCCTCAGTGATTCCTGGAAACGGAAAAGCTATCCAACGTCTTAAAGATAAATTTTATAGAGAGTGTGATAATGTGATTCATGAAGGAGTGATGAGTGTGCATGTTAGTGGACATAATAATATTGAAGCAATTCAAAAACTTATTAAACAGGTGCGGCCAGATTATTTTTTGCCAGTTTATGCTTATCATCACTTTCTTAAAGAAGCAAAAAAAGTAGCAGAAAATATTGGCTTTCCTAGTGATAATATTTTTGTGTTGGATAACGGTCATGTTATTAATTTTGCAAAGAAAACAAAACCATATATTGAGAAAGAAAAAGTTGATACTAGCTATGTTATGGTTGATGGATCTGGGGTTGGTGATATAGGCGAAGTCGTTTTGCATGATAGGCAGTTATTGTCTGGAGACGGTATGTTTGTTATTGCTATTAATATAAACAGAAAGACGCAAGAATTAGTTGGTGACATTCAGATAGCTTCGCGTGGGTTCATTTATGTTAAAGATAATTTCCGTTTGATTAATGACTCCAAGAGAATCGTTAAAGAGGTTTTTTTGAAAAAAATTTCTAAAGATCATAAAACAGATTTGAATAAAATATCAAAAGATGTCCGTAAATCTGTAGGGGCGTACTTATTCCAAAAAACTCAAAAAAAACCAATGGTATTACCGATGTTTATGCGAATATAAGAAATTGGTTTAATTTTTGTGGATAGTTATTTTAGTTCTAATACAATCCACGACCCCGTGCAGGCAAAATCACAGCCAATATTGGCTGTGATTTTTGATAGGTGTTTCGTTAATTCGAACTTAATTGGTTTATTTGTTATAATTATTATACAATTTAATTTTATGATTAAACCAATAACTACATTATTTATCTTTAGTTATTGCTCCTTGTTTGATTGGCGGTAAAGATACACCAACATTAATTGACGGAATGTCATTGAAATTGGACACTGAGCTAAAGTATATAAAGTCTATGAAACTAGAGAGCTGTAAAATTCTTGAGAAATCATATTTACATTTAACATATAAGATAATAAAAAATTAGCTATTCATTTTAATATTGGAACATAAATAGGTTGATTTATTTCTAAAAAACAAGTTCGAGCTAGTATGGGCACCCTGTGTAAAGAGAAATAATGTATAGCGGAGTATATTTTATTTAAATTTATTGCAATCAAGATATGGAGAGTAAATATTTTTTTAAAAAAAGTAAATCAAAAATTAAAAATTATTTTAAGAAAATAATTGTTCTTAAAATGACACCTCAAGAGATTGCACTTGGTTTTTCTGCGGGTAGTTTAATAGCTTTATTGCCAACATTTGGATTGGCTTATTTTGTTGGTCTTGGGATTATTTTTGTTATACCTAAAATAAATAAAATTTCTTTATTTTTAGGTATAACTTTTTGGAACCCTTTAATATTGGCACCAATTTATAGCTATAGTTATAAATTGGGTATTTTTATTATGGGTGATTTACCCGACCATACTTTCAACCTCTCGCTAAGTAGTAAAATTATTAAGATTTCATTCAGGTTTATCATTGGAAATTTTATAATCTCTCTATCAATATCCGTATTTGTATACTTTGTTGTATTAATAATTTTTAAATACTTTAATTTTAATAAAAATAAAAGAAAAATTAAATAAGCAATATTAATGTTTAATGATTTGAATGACAGCTGAATAGAATCTGATGTCTAATGAAATATTATTTTAAATTCTAGACCAAGAAAAAGACTTGGCTACAAGACGCCTTATGATGTATTCTATAAAATGACAGGTGTTGCACTTCAGAGTTGAATGTACCTTATGATATGTATTGACAGTGTTATTACGATATGATAATATTACGATATAATAATTTAATTAAAATATATGTCTAATATACAAATTCGTATTAATGAAAAAGAAAAAAGAGAAGCAAAAAAGATTTTTAAGAAAGTTGGCTTAGATATGAGTAGCGCTATTAAGCTTTTCATTCGACAAGCAACACTTCGAAAAGGATTACCATTTTTACTCACTACTGAGAATGGGCTTACTCTTGAAGAAGAATCAGCAATAATCAAAGCCTCGTCCGAGGTTAAAAAGGATAAAAATGTGTCTAAAAGTTTAGTTGGTAAAGATGCAATTAAATATCTAAAGTCTTTGTGAAAATAAAATATCATAAAAGATTTGAAAAGCAATTCAAAAAATTATTAGATCGTGATAAAAAGATGGTTTTGCACGTAATTGAGAAATTTATTAAAAACCCTAAAGATAAGAGTTTGCGTAACCATAGTTTAAAAGGTGTATTACTTGAAAAGAGAGCGATATCAATTAACCCTGATTTGAGGATAATATTTGAAGAATTTGATAATTATACTTTGGTTGTATTTCTAGATTTAGGAAAACATAGTAGAGTTTATAAATAGGTTAAAAATTTAGTTCTAACACTATCTATGATCCCGTGCCGAATAAAAAATAAGTCTAAATTAGGCTTATTTTTTTTCTTTTGTACATAAAAGCAGTTAGCACTATACTATAAATAATAAAAGTGTAAACTATTTATAATTAATTGTAACTTTTTTATGTCTAAAATATTACAAATTGGTTACGTCTCAATTGGCAAAATAGATGAAGAATATTATACAGCTGTCTTAGTGGGAAATAAACTTAAAAACTTTAAATTAAAAATTAAACTAAACTACGAGAATCAAGATATTGTTAGGTGGTTAACTAAATACTCTCAAGATAGTCAAATAAAATTTAATGTTATTGGTCTTTGTAGCCTTAATGATGCTGAAAAATTAGCTACTGATCTTTGGCTTAACTTAGATATTGTTCCTCATATTTTAAAAACAAAAGTAAAAAACATTAAAGATATTGAACAAGTTTGTTGGGACACTTCTTTATGTTATGATGAGAATCATTTAGTACGGGTTAAAATGGACGTGAAACGTCGAGTAATTCCATCTTATTTAATCAATCTTATTAAATATCAAGACTTTTTTTCTAAGCAAGAATTTGAAAATATTATTGAATTATCCAGGGAGTTTACCGATAAAAAGCTAAGCTTGATTTTTATTAATGCGACGGCTAATGGTGGTGGAGTGGCTCACATGCGCCACGCAATGATTCGTTTATATCGATTATTAGGGATTGATGTTAATTGGTATGTCTTAAAGCCAAATGCTGAAATTTTTAACATCACTAAAAAGAAATTTCATAATATACTTCAGGGGGTAGCGCCGCACAACTGTGTTTTAGAAGAGTCAGAAAAAGATTTATATAATTCTTGGATCAGCGATAATGCTAATTTTTTTAAAAAAATATTTAAGGATTCTGATGTTGTTGTAATTGATGACCCACAACCATCAGGAATGATTCCTCATATAAAAAAGATTAATCCTCAAGCTAAAATATTTTATCGCTCTCATACTCAGATTAGAGCCGATTTAATTAATACTAGACAAACCCAGCAGTTTATTACCTGGAAATTTTTATGGCAGTTTATTAAATTAGCCGATGTCTTTATTAGTCATCCAATATCAGATTTTGTTCCCAATACTGTGAAGAAGAAAAAACTTTTGTATTTACCACCTTCAACTGATCCTTTTGACGGCCTTAATAAAAAATTAAAAAAATTAGATTGTGATTATTATTTATCAATTTTTCAAAAATATTTAAAAGCTAACGAACAAAAATCACTTGATACTAAACGGCCATACATTGTGCAAATTGCTCGCTTTGATCCTTCAAAGGGAATTCATGATGTTATTGAGTCTTATCGTAAGCTTTGTCGTCGCCTTTTGAAAGAAGGTGTTCTTTCAAAGAAACTGCCTCAGCTCGTGATTGCCGGCAATGGTTCGGTTGATGATCCAGAAGGGGTTGCTATCTATGAACAAATCAGACAGTGTGCAAGTCCATGAATATAATTGACACTTTTATTTATAAGAATTAGATAGTTATGCTAAGATAGTCAATGATATCAAAATTGCTCGCCTACCTCATTGCGATCAACTTTTAAACACTCTTTTAGACAATAGTTTAATTGCCTTACAATTATCACACAAAGAAGGCTTTGAATTTAAGGTCACTGAGGCTTTAATGAAAGGTAAACCGGTAATTGCTTATAAGACTGGTGGTATTCCTCTGCAAATTAGACACGGCTATTCTGGTTTCTTGGTTGACGTTGGTAATACTAGTAAAGTAGCAGATTACGCTAAAAAACTCATCTTAGATAAAAAATATTATAAAAAAATAAGTCAGCAGGCCAAAAATCATATTAATCATGATTATTTAACTTTAAATAATTGCGCCAAATGGCTTGATTTGGCTTTAAAATTTAAAAAATAAAATTAATTGAAATATTAAATAAAAAATAAGTCTGTATTTTTTAAATATTGTAAAATTATATAGAAGCAGTGTTTTATTTTGTAGAGATTTAGTGTTAATTGAGTCTTTTGGATCAAGTAGTATGGTCGCTAGAGAGGTTTTTAAATTTCGGTTAATAAAAGAGACATACTAAACAAGCATTCAGAGTGGAGACATGCGATAGTTCTTCAATTTTTTTATACCGTGCCAATGTGTAAGAACGGGTGAGATGTCGTTTGTTTTTGTTTTGAAATTGTTGTATAAATTTGTTATAATAAATAAAACTTTTGAGGAAATTTTAAGTAAATTAACACTTGAGTATAATAAGTTTTAAAGTTGGTTTATTAAAACAGTAAAGCATATAAAATAAATTTGATAAAAAAATGATAGAAAATAAGTTCGTAACAGTACCTCGCTTGATTATCTTAGTTTTAGCGGTTTTGCCTTTGTTTTTTCTTGAGGAATTTTATAACCATTTTTACGTATATCTCACTGGAACCATTATATCGGGAGTGGTGATTGACGCTTGGCCGGTGGTTTTGGCTTCAATTTTTGTGTTTGGCTTGTTTTTGATACCGCTGACGTATAGAAAAAAGGCAAAGTGGCTTGATTATTCATTGGTTGGAGCATTCTTTGTTTTTCTGTTTGTGGAAATGTATGGTATTCCTTTGTCTATACTTTTTGCTTCAAAGTATATGTTTCAAGCTGGAGTGGAGCTACCAGAAAACGTTATTGAATTTAAATTGCTTGGAACTGGTTTGGGGATGGACCATTCTATGCTTTACGGTACAGTGCTAATGATTATCGGTATGACTTTAATTATCCTGGGGTGGATATCACTTTACAGACAAGTAAAAAGGGGAGATGGCTTTGCAGCATCCGGAATATATAGATATTCTCGTAACCCTCAATATCTAGGATTTATGTTATTGATTCTTGGTTGGTTTTTTGGCTGGCCGACCATTCTCACATTAATCTTTAGTCCAATTTTGATTTATAAATATTACCGAGCAGCCAGAGCTGAAGAAAGGGACATGTTAAATCTTTATGGTGACAAATATCTTGAATACCAATCTAAAACTAAATTTCTAATTTGAGAAATTTTAACCAGATTGAATATCTGGAGCAGAAAAAGAGCCTAAATAGCTCTTTTTTGTATATTCTAAAATATAATTAGAATTTAAACGATAGTTTCGATATAAAATATTAGACAGCTCTATTTACAGCGAAGAAGGATGCGAGATAATGTGTGATTCAAAATGGACAGATGATGTGAGAGAGTGTATGGGCAAGGCTACAAAATGTGACTCAGTAAGTCAAAATGAGCCATATCGCAAGGAGGAGGAAGACAATAGTATTTCAGAAAAAGAGACGAATTACGATTGTTCAAGCGCTTGCTATAAATATAAGCTCTGTGCAATGATGGCGGATGATGCTCGTGCAGAGGATGGGGAAAGCGCCTATAATACTTGTTTTGAGGAATGTTAAAAATGGTCTCCTAAAACTTTAACTTGCATCAAAAACACAGATGCTGGCACAGCCATGGGTTGCTCCACTTTAAATATATGTGGATTTCAAGAATATAAGGATTTATTAAAATAAAAAAAGTATAATTTAGGTATTTTTTTTTGAAATAAAATTATATTTTTTTGCGTATTAATTTTAATGGAGTTAATAATTAATATTTAAAATTTATGAAAAAATACAAAAAAGCGGCTCTAAATATTGCTTTATTAACACTATTGTTGTCAGGAGGGCTATCGTTGGGATATGTCAGGACAGACGCTAATACTGGTGATAAGAATGTTTCAAAACAAGAAAAAATGCTTTTGGATTCTTTCGAGAATGATGACTATGATTTATGGAAAAAGGTCGTTTCTAAAAAGAGTAAAATTCGTAATGTGGTCGCTGAGGATGATTTTGAAAAATTTATAGATGCTCGTAAATTAGCTCGAGCAGGAGAATATGATAAATCTATAGAATTAACTGAGAAATTAGAGTTTGATTTGAAAAGCAGATTAGGTGAAGTATTAATTTAATTTTTTTTGATTTTATTTATTTGTTTGTAACTATTTAAGATACGTAGCAAGAAAGTTAATCTTTTCAGATTGGCTTCTTTGTTTTTTTGCATCAATAATTTAAAAAGCTTCATATGGGAAAAAGTTGGCAATTTTATTCTAAATTTTTATTATATTTTTTTCCAATTTTTTTAATAGAAATATATGCAACAATCAAAAGTGCGAATAAAACAAAAGTACTGACAGTTGTGTAATCTAGGTAAGTTTTTATTTTATTATATGATTCCCCGAAATAAAAACCAATCAGTAAAAGTAAAATTGATTTTGGAATAGTCGGTATTAAATCAAGCAATAAAAATCTCCAAAAGGGAACTCTCGCTATTCCTGCGGCAAATAAAAAGATAGAACCAACTCCATGTGAAAATTTGCCAATCGCCAAGGTTTTGCCAGCATGATTATGAAAGTGCTTTTCTAAGCTTCTAATTTTTTCTTTAGTTACTCCAAAAAATTTGCCGAATTTTAAAAGCATTTTTTCCCTTCCAAAATATCCTAAAAAATAATAAATAATATCTCCCGTTATATCGCCAATAATAACAATAGGGAGGACTATATATAGGTTTAAAATATGAATTGATGACAAAAATCCGGAAATTATAGTAAAAATTGGCCCTTCTATAACTATAATTGGGAAAAGTAATAGATGTCCGTTTACGATTATTAAGTTTATTAATTCTTGAAAAGGCATTTTTTAATTGTTTTTTTA
>CAZJRJ010000042.1:0-8030 GCA_964548635.1 uncultured Gammaproteobacteria bacterium
TCCTATTTAAAACACTTCTATTTAACAAATAAAAAAAATCCCCTAAATTTCTTAGGGGATTTTTTATTATTGAGTTTTATTTTAATGTTACCTTGGCACCAGCTTCTTCTAATTTAGCTTTCATTTCTTCAGCTTCTTCCTTTTTAACTCCTTCTTTAACAACTTTTGGAGCTGCTTCTACCAAATCCTTAGCATCTTTTAATCCCATTTCAGTCAATGCTCTTACTGCTTTAATAACTCCAATTTTATTGTCGCCAGTCGCAGTAATTTCAACATCAAATTCTGTTTTTTCTTCTGCTGCTTCTCCGCCTTCAGCACCAGCAGCTACTCCTGCTACAGCCATCATTGGAGCAGATGCAGAAACTCCAAACTTCTCTTCTAAAATCTTCACTAATTCTGACAAGTCTAGAATACTCATCTGTTCAATTTGTTCTACTAAAGTTTTAAACTTTGCTGGAACTTCAACTTCAGCAGAGCCTTTTTCTTCTTTTGTCTCCTCAGAAACTTTAACTTCCTCTTTTGGAGCTTCATTTTTTGTTTCCTCTTTTGTTTCCTCAGAGGCCTTTTTTTCTTCTGTCATAAATTTTATATTTTTAAATTATTTAATTATTTAATTAATTTGACTTACTTTCCTCTATTGCCTTTAAGACAAGCACTAAATTTCTGGTATTGCCTGATAAAACATTAACAAATCCAGAGATTGGAGCGTTTAGAGACCCAACCAATTTAGCGTATAATTCCTGTCTATTAGGTATCTTGGCCAAACTAGTAACTTTTTCAACTGAAATGAATTGATTGTCTAATATTCCTCCAATAAAACCAATTTTTTCCTCTTGATTCTTCTTGAATTCATCAACCACTTTTACATGCGATACTTGATCGTTATATCCGAAGATAACTGCAACTCTGCCCTCAAATTCTCTTGCCTTAATATCAAAACCAGCATTAGATAATGCAATTTGTAATAAAGTTTTCTTGGGTATATAACACTCTCCTCCTTCTTTTTTTAATTTATTTCTCAAATCTTCACTCTCAGAAACTTTCAAATTACCAAAAGAGGTAAAAACTATTGACTTTGACTTTTTAATCTTTTCTTCTAAATTTTTTAAAATTTCCTTTTTTTGCTCTCTACTTTTAGCCATATATTTTAATTTATATACAACGCCAAAACGTTATACAATCTTTAATTAATCTAACTAAACAAAAAATCTGTGTTTTACCACAGATATAAAAAACATTTCAGTTTTTTCACCTAAGCAGGGCTTATCTAATGCCTGCCATCTGCGGTAAAATCATTGTTTGATTGATTTAAAATTTATATTAACACATTAATAAAATATGTCAAATTCCATAGTTTTTATTGTATTAAACGAATAAAAATGTTATTATATAATAAAAATAATCAAAAAAAATATGACTATTAATATAAACAAAGATAAATGTATTGGTTGCGGTCGCTGTACCGAAGTTTGCCCCACCACTTTCAAATTAAGCAATGAAGGTAAATCAGAGGTTATCAACAAAAATAATCTTAACTGCGCCATGAAAGCGTCAGACCAATGCCCAGTAGAAGCCATCATGGTAAACGAATAGTAAACGAATAAAAAAATAAAAATAAATCTTTAAAATACTAAAGATTTATTTTTTGGATTGGAGAATTCTAACATCTCCAGCAATTACTCCTTTTCTTCCAACAAATAATGGATTTATATCAATTTCTTCAATATTTAAATTCTCTCTAGCTAATCTAGCTAAATTAACAAGAGCCCTGGTTAAGGCATCAATATCATAAGGATACTCTCCCCTTGTCCCTTTTATAATTGGATAAGATTTTAATTTTTTAATCATATCTCTCGCTCTTTTCTCATCTATATCATCTACCTCTATTTGAACATCTCTAAAAACCTCTGTATAAATCCCCCCCAGGCCAACCATAATTATAGGGCCAAAAGATTTATCTCTCTTGAATCCTAATATTATTTCTAAGAAATCTTTTGCCATAGGCTGAGAAACTACATAGCCTTCCCTGAATTTATTTTTAAATCTATTTAGAATAGCGCTTGCCTCCTTCCTATCTTTAACATTTATCTCTAAGGCTTTATCGTCTGTTTTGTGAATAATTTTTGGACTGACCACTTTTAAAGCTATTGGATAATTCAATGAGGACAGATTACTAACATTTTCCACCTTTTTAGTCTCAAGTATAGGTATACTATATTTTTTTAAAATATTTAAAGCTTCTAGATAGTCTAAATTTTCTGTTTTTGTCTCAGTCTTTCCTTCGTATTCATAATAGCTATAAGTTTTTAAAGTTTTTATGTTTCTCCTATATTCGATATATTTGGATAGACCAAGAACAGCTCGCTCGGGATACTGATAATAAACAGAGTTTCCTTTTTTTAAGATTTCTTCACCCTCTTTAACTGACAATCCCCCAATAAAACTACTAACAACTAATTTGTCGGAATTCTTTTGAGCAAATTTATTTATAACATAAGCTGTTTCTTTGATTTCGGTTGATGTCTGCGGTGTTAATAAAATTAATATTTGATTATTTTTTTTATCTCGAGCAACAATATCAAGTGATTCTTCGTATCTCTTAGCCCCAGCATCGCCCAATATATCCAAAGGGTTCTGATAATTAGTTAAAACTGGAATTGTTTTTTTTAATTCTTCAATGGTTTTGTCAGAGAATTTAGATAATCCAATACTATAATTTGATAAACTATCCACTGTTGCAACTAAGGGTCCACCAGCGTTTGAAATAAGACAAATTTTATCAGACAAATTATTTTTACCCCTTTTATTTTCTTGAACTAACTTTAATAATTTAATTATATTAAAAAAATCCTCTAAATTATCAGCAATTATAGCTCCTGATCTTTTTAGCCCTGCTTCTATTGATTTTTGGGAACTTGTCATACTACCAGTATGTGAAAAAGCCGCCTTTCTACCCTCTTCACTTTTTCCTGATCTTAAAATCACAATAGGTTTTTGCGGAGATATTTCAGAAACAATCTTCATAAACTTTTTTCCATCCAAAATCTCTTCCAAATAAAGCGCTATAAATGAAGCCTTGGAATCTTTTTTGAAATATTCCAAAAAATCATTTTCATCTAAAACGGCCTTATTACCCAAACTTATGAAATGGCTAATCGGGATATTATTTTCTAAGCTCCAATCAAAAATAGCACTGCCGATAGCACCTGACTGAGAAATAAGAGCTAAGCCCTTAGACTTAAAATCTTTGGTCGATAATTTAGCGAAGGTAGCGTTAATATTATCTGAAGAATTAATAATGCCGAGACAATTTGGGCCCAATATGTTGAGTTTAAACCTGTCAGCTAATTTTTTAATTTTATCTTCGCGTTCCTTGCCTTCCTTACCTGATTCGCTAAAATTAGCGCTAATAATAATAATATTTTTTACACCCCTAATTCCACACTCTTCTACCACAGACGTAACCGCCTGAGCCGGAATAACTATAATAGCTAAATCAATATCTTTTTCTATTTCCGAGATAGAAGCAAAAGAAGAAAGTCCATTGATTTTTTTATGTTTAGGGTTAACCGGATAAATCCTTCCTTTGTATTTATTTTCTTGAAGATTATTGAGAATCTGCCATCCGATTTTTTTCTTATTTAAACTAGCCCCAATTACCGCGATTGATTTCGGGCTCATTAGTCCTTTTAAACTCATAAATTTTAGTTAGGGAAATTATTGTCCAATAGATTTAAAGATAGGCATTCCAGAATCTGGATTAATAGGAACATAAATGGTTCCCTCTCTATTTTCCAGATTTTTTATATAGAGATAGTTTAAGTAAGTTGGACTTAAACTTTCGTTAATAATTCTTTGAGATTCTTTTTGGCCTTCTGCTTCAATAATTTTTCTTTCTTTTTCTTTTGTTTCTTTCTCTAAAATAAAATCATATTTTTGAGCCTCTTGTTCGGCGCTTAATTTTTCTTCGATTGATTTTTTAAGACTATCGGGCAATCGTACGTTTCTTAATAAAACATTTTCTGTAATTATACCCTCTTTTTCTATATCGTTTTTAATTTTATCTGATATCTCACTAGCCACTTCCCCTCTTTTGTCTGAATAAATATCTTTAGCTTCATAATTAGCAATCACATCTCTAATAGCGGTCCTAATAATCGGCCTAATTATTTTATCCTCATAGTTTGTTCCTAATTCCTTATAAACATCAGATGCTTTCTCTTCGTTTAGTCTATAAAGAACCGTTATATCTAAATCAACACTCAAGCCCTCTTTAGTTAAAGAAAGTATCTGATCTGCTCCGATCTTCTTTCCTTCATTACGAACAACACTCATAGTATATTCCTCGGTTCTAATAGTCATTTTAGTAACTTTAGCCAAAGGGAGAACTAAATGAAAGCCGGATTTAAGCTCCACATCTTTTACTCTCCCGAAAAGCGAATAAACTCCGGTTTCCCCTGCATCTATTATAACTATAGAGGCAAAAAAGAGCCAAGCCAAAAGAATTATTATAACAAAACTAGAAATAATCTTTTTAGCACCTTTCAAGTTTTTTAATTGTTCTACGTCAATTGTATTATTCATATTTTTTTGATCCCTTTTAAAAAATTCAGGGATATTAATTTTTTTATTATTATTTAAAACAAATATAGTTATTAATATTAAAATGAAAAAAATAAATTGAACCTTAAACAAAGGTGCTAAAACAATAAGGGCCAATATAATCCAAGGCAATTTTTTAATTAGGTTATTTCTCATTTTTTCCTTTCTGCTCTTTTAATATCAATAACACTATACCAATAAAAAACCAAATAATCAATATCCAATTTAAATTAATATAAGCAATTATTATTCTAGGCCAAATTATCTCCATTAAGCTAAAAATAACTAAAGCCCCAGTAAAAATATAAAAAAATTCTTTGATAATTATTCTAGTCTTATCCATGTTTAAGTATTTAATTAAATAAATTTTTAAATAACTGCCAAAAACTTGGGCCAATCAGATCGAATCTAACTTCTTTTATGATTATTCTATCATCAATTTCATCCTCTACTCTAAGGCCAGGAATTGATAAAATAAAACTATGATTATCATCTTCAGTATAGGCTCTACTTATATCAAAACTAGCCCTGGCTACTGTCCAACCATTCTCTTTCTTAGGTGGACTATAATTAGCTAAAATATAACCTATTTGATTATTTTCGATATCTAATTCAGGAGAAACTCTTTTAAAACGAGGGTTTAAAAAGGCCTTCTTAGAAAAGCTAAAATTGCCATTTCCCGATAAAAGCAGTCCAGCTTTTTCTAAACTTAATTCATAAACACTGTCTGGCTCTAAAGAAATTTCAAATTTTTTATATGTTTCCTCTACCTTCAAGTTTTCCTCAAAATCATCTTTTTCTAAATTTCTAATAATTATATTCTGAAGATTTTGCGGTCTTTCTATCTTAACTGATATTTTTGAACTATCTGTATATATTTTTTCCGACTTTACTTGAGAGTATATATTAACATTGTTTAAAAAAGAGACCTTGCCTTGTTTGGTAATTAACTCTTTAGTAATAATGTCATCATTAGCTTTTACCCCAACCTTATAAACCCCTTCAGGTAACTGGGAAACCTTTAAAAAAATATCACTATCCTCGCTCTCCACCCCTGTGTCGCCCACAACCCCATCATCTTTAAAGCTCCAGGTCTGAATTATCTCATCCTGATAGTATAAATATATATCAATCGGGTCAGGGTCTTTATTCTGATTTAAATCTTGCATAAGAAGTTCAAAATCCAAATCTTCATCTTTGATATAAGTAAAAAATTCATAAGGACCTCTAAGGCTTACTTCTATTTTTTGCTTAGTATTTGAAGCTTTATAGTCCGACACCAAATAATCACTTTTTAAATTATAATTATAAAGAGCTAATTTGTCTGATTCAGGAGGATTTTTTAAAAATTTAGAAATAGAACTATATTTATTACTCTTTTGCAAGAGTAAGAGTCCACTGTCCTCGAGCATACTCCATTCTGAATTACTAATTAACCGATCAATAATCTTGTTTTCCAATGGTTTTAGTTGATAATTCCAATTACTTCCGTCCATTAGAACACCTGCCTCCAACAAAGAAAATTCTTCGTTTTTGTAAACCAGGGTCATATCAACCCTTTGAAAATTTCTTAAAGTTCGCAGGTTAAAATAAAGTGGGTTTCCTATCGCGTCAATATTATTATTGCTATCTACCCTAAATCTATCGTCAGGACTTAATTTGCTCACAAAAACACCATCACTCGAAAAATTATGAGAAAAAAACAATCTTCCCCCAGGAATTAAGCCCTTGTATAAAAAAAATGCAACTATTAAAAAAAGGATTGACCATAACATTATCCTTATTTTTAATAAAAAATTATTTTTCATATCCTCTTATCACAAAAGGAGCCCAAAGATTATTGGGCCCCTTTTTTATCTGATATTATTATAAATTATCAAAATCATTGTTTGATATACCTAAACCTAAATTCCTCATTACCGCAAAAGCATCATTTGGTCTTCCTAAATAGTATCTTTTGCCATCTTTTGGATTTATATACCAAGCCTCACCCTCACCTTCAACCTGGATAAAAATTTTACCCTTATATTTCTCAGCAAAATTTTCGTCGATTGACATTTTTTCATTCTTCTTTATTGGAGAATAATTATTTAACACCTCGTCCTTATCTCCATAACCATCTCCATCTGTATCATTGTTATTTTTATCAGTTCCCAAAGAATCCTCCAGTAAATCAGATAAGCCATCATTATCTGAGTCATCGCCCAGAGACTCATCTATTAAACCAACCGGAATCCTAGACAAATTTTCGTTGGAAATACCCACTCCCTCACTTCGCATTAAATCAAAAGCATTTTGAGGCCTGCCCAGAAAAACCATTCTTTGGCTATTAGGGTTTATATAATAAGCCTCACCATTATCCTCTATTTTCAAAACTATCTTTCCCTTGAGACTATTGTACATTTTTTCATTTGTAAGAGAAAATTCTTTTATAGTAGAAATGTTTTCCTCGTTATCACCCATTATATCTTCATCAATTTCTTCATCTTCAATATAATTATCATCTTCTTCTTCAAAAAATTCACTTTTACCATCTTCCGCTTCTTCATCATTAAAATTTTCTTCATTATAAACAATAGCTTCTTCGTCTGTAGCACTCGGCTCATAATCATCTATCTTTAAATTTGCCAAAACATCATTAACAAAAGACTCTTTAATATCTTCATATTTATCCATATCTTGCCCAGAATATCTCAATTCAATAGTATAAACCTTATCAAAATTGTAAATTTCATATGATAAGGCTATAAACACATTGTCATTCTCGTCTTCATTAAAGACCTGCATTTCCGTCATTATGGCATCATTTATATCATCATTAATAAGCGAATAAGATCTGGCGCTCAAAAGCCTCATTGGATAACCACCTGTTTGTGATAAATATTTTAAAGAACTGTCTAAATCATTTATATCAATTTCATATATTTCATTATTTGACAACCCCTCAAGGTCCCCTTCTTTCTCTTCAACTATAAAATTAACAACTGCCTCGGGACTGTCTTTGAGTTCTAGCCTAGCTGGAAAAGACAAATTATCAAAACCCCTAATCAACCAATCTGTATCCTTCAAATCCCAGCCAATGCCATGATAATCGTTTCTAAAGACTTTATAATCATCATCATCTAAATTGGGATTAAAAGTCTTTAAGGCTAAGGAATTAAGAATATTATTAATAACCTCTTTATCTTGATCGTTTTCACCATAATCACTAACAACACCAAAATAATAATTATTGTGTATAAACATATAAAAACCTTGGATACTGCCGAACAGAGACATCCTTATTTTTTTCATATTTATACCTCCAATTTTCACATCCTCAACTTTTACTATTTTGGCGCCTAAAAAGAAAATTTCTCCGTCTTCATTATTATTAATAAAGAATAAGTCCTCAATATTTATGTTGAAAAGATATTTGTCCCAAAAAA
>CAZJRJ010000043.1:0-7925 GCA_964548635.1 uncultured Gammaproteobacteria bacterium
CGCGATTTATGATCCTGGGCAAATTGATGAGACTATAATGGTGGAAAGCGAGGAGGCTTTTCAAATGACCCGTGAAATTATAAAAAAAGAGGGTATTTTTGTAGGAATGAGTAGTGGTGCGGCTATGCGCGCTGCCATGAAAATAGCCGAGAAAATAAAAACAGGAAATATAGTAGTGATTTTCCCCGACAGAGGAGAAAAGTATTTATCTACTGTTTTATTTGAATAAATAATTTTTAAGAGAGGACTTTGAACCATTTTTTCTTACCAACCTTAACAAGTATTCCTTCTTTTGATATTTTTATTTCTTCTTCACAATTATTTTTTGTATCTCCGTCTATTTTAATAGAGTTTTGTTCTATTAGTCTTTTAATCTGAGAATTACTTATTTCGTTTTTTAAGCATTCTTTTAAAAGTTCTATAAGAGATATTTTAAATTTATTCAGTTTAACTTCAGGCACATTATCAGCTGTTTCCTTTTTTTGAACAAGTTTTATGAAACGCTCTTCGGCTTCATCTGCTCCTTTTTCTCCATGGAATATTTTAGTAATCTCCCAGGCAGTTTTCATTTTAGCGTCACGAGGATTATTCATTTTTGTTATTTTTTTAATTTCATCTAGGGGAAGACGCGTGTCACTAATTAATAAAACTTCAATCATTTCATCTGGCTGGGACATAATTGCCCCATACATATCAAAGGCAGAATTGTCTAAAAATATTCCAGTACCTTTACTTTTTGACATAAGCTCTCCGCTTATTGGATTGGCCACTAGGTTTGTGGCTACTACCAACTTGTTTTTATTTCTATATTTTTTTTGCAAAGTTCTTCCCATTAAAGCATTGAATATCTGATCGGAGCCGCAGAGTTCTACATCAACATCCATGGCTACGCTGTCATATCCCTGCATCAAGGGATACATAAATTCGTGTAAATATATTGGTTTTTCTTCTTTTATTCTTTTTTCAAACATGTCACGCTCAAGCATTCTTTGAACAGTTATATTTGAAGCTAGATCAACCACATCTTTCAAAGTAAGTTTAGCTAGCCAATCATTGTTATAGACTATTTTAGGTGGGTTTTTTTTATCTTCAAAATTTAATAAAGGCTTAATTTGTCTTATCCAGTCCTTAACATTATTTCTCACTTCTTCGACGTTTAATTGTTTTCTGGCGCTTTCCTTGTCAGTAGGATCTCCGATTTGCGCGGTAAAATCACCAAACAAAACAATGACTTCGTGCCCTAGTTGTCGAAAATCTTCTAAAAGTAAGTAATTTTGAGCGTGTCCCAAATGTAGGGAAGTGAAAGTTGGGTCAGCGCCAATATATATTTTAAGTTTTTCAGTTAAAAGTCTTTTCTTAAATTCCTTTTTAGTAGGTATAATTTCTTTAATTACCCCCCTCTTTAAAATTTCATCTATTTTTTTTTCTTTTTCTCTATCCATATATTTATTTTTAGTTTAAAAATTATAGTGTTATCTTATATATTAGTCTAATATATAAGTTTTTTCAAGTTTTACTTGTTTTTTTATTTGACAAATTTTTATTTTTATTTTAAAATTTCTTTATGATTAATAATGAAAATAAAATAAATCATCATCATAGAAATTATTTTTTGAAGAGGTTTTATTTTATTCTCTAGTTTTTAATAAAATTCAGTAGTTTATATATAAAACCTCTTCTATGAGAGGTTTTTTGTTGGGTTAGTTATAAAAATATATGGGAAAAATTCAAAAGGACAAATTAATAGTTTTTGATATGGACGGCACTCTATATAAATTAAAAGGTGGCGCCTTCTTGGATTCTAAATTAAATAAAAAAATACTGGAGAATGTTTTGAAATTTATTCAGTTTAAGTTGAAACGGAGTGAAAAAGAAGCTAGAAAAATTTTGGATGATATAAAGAAAGAATATGGTGAAAACATAAGCATAGCTTTAGAGGAGAAATATGGATTAGACCGTTATGATTATTTTAATTACGTTTGGGATATAGAGCCTAAAAGTTATATTATAAAATATTCAAATCTCGAAGATGTTTTAGTAAGACTTACTAAAGAATATAAATTTATACTAATGTCTGATGCTCCCAAAATTTGGATTGAAAACGTTTTGAAAGAATTAAACGTCGAGAGGTTTTTTAATGGGAATATTTTGTCAGGTGAGGGTGGTAAGAGAAAAATTTTTGGTAATTATTTTAGCAACCTATTAAAAGCGTATAAATTAAAACCAGAAAAAGTTATTGTCGTGGGTGATCAAGAAAATACAGACATTGTTCCAGCAAAAAAATTAGGTATAAACACTATTTATATAAATAAAAATGGTAAATCAGAATTTGCTGATATAAACATAGGAGATTTTAATTATTTAGAATTATCTATTTCGTTAATTTTTAACAATAAATAACGGATAAATTATTAATTTATGATAAAAAGAAAATTACAAATAGGCGTGATGGGTTCAGCAGCGGATACTCTTTATTCAGACGAAATTGCTAAAATGGCTAAACAGGTTGGAGAATTTATTGCTAAGTCTGGTAATATTACTATTTATGGGGCAGAGAAGGATTATGATTCTCTTTCAACTGCTGCCGCCAGGGGAGCTAAAAAAGAAAACGGCTTAACTGTTGGAGTTACTTATGGTAAAGGAAAGGACATATATGATAAAGACGGAAATACTGACGTTGTTATTTGTAGTGGAATGGAGAGGGGTGGTGGTAGAGAATTTGTTTTGGTGAATAGTTGCGACGGCGTAATCGCTTTATCAGGAGGCTCTGGAACAATGACTGAGATGTTGATCGCTTATCAATTAAATATTCCAGTGGTAGTTATAGAAAATACTGGTGGATGGACTGAAAAAATGGCAGGAGAATATTTTGATAGTCGAAAAAGAATGAAGGCAGAGGGAGTAAAAACCCCCAAGGAAGCGGTCGATAAAATTATAGAATTGATAAATAATAAATAATAATTTTTCAATTAATCTTTTTATTATAAGGAAACAAATAATAATAGTGAACAATTTTATTAAAGAAAAAAAGAGAGTTTAGTTTTTTGTGGGTTTGTTTAATAGTTTTTAATTTTAAAAAAACAGGTAAATTAAATACTAAGAACAACCTTGAGGGGTTGTTCTTTATTATTTTGAAAATTTAAAAGGAGGGAGCGGACAATGAAAAAATGGAATGATTTAGCAGAAGAGATTAAAAAAGAACCGATGATGTTAAAACTTCGAACTCGGGTTACGGGCGAAGTTTTAAAGGAAATTGCTGAACAAGGCTTGGCTATTATAAAAGAGGCAGAAGGTGAGATCATTGCTTTTAGAGGGCTTTGGAAAACTAATTTTGATGATTTTTTTGAGATGGGTAGTTTTTGGGTAAAACGGCTTAAGTTAATATTTGTAATGCTAAAAACTGGAATTTTATTCATATATTAGATAAAATATTGATATAATTTAAAATCAATTGTAAATCTAATGTATGATATATAAAAAAATGTCCAAAATGCGGTAAACAAAACTGTAAAAAAAATGGTAAATTCCGCGGTGTTCAAAAATATAAATGCTTAAATTGTTTTAAGCAGTTTCAAGGCAAAAGACGTAAAAACAGACTGCAAAAAAAACTTTGGAATGAATATGTTCATGGTAAACAAACAACAACTGAGTTGGGTATAAAATATGGTAAATGCAGACAATGGGTTTCCTCTCAATTGAATGAAGTTAATGTTGATGATAAACAAATCGTCAACATTAATCCTCAGTCAATTGTGGTTGTGGCTGACACTACCTTTTTCACTAGAAGTTACGGAGTGACTATATTTCGAGATCCAAATATGAAAAAGAATCTGATTTGGAAAGAGGTATATTCTGAAACACCAGGACAATATTTACAATTAAGAAATGAATTAGAATTAAAAGGTGTTACATTAAAAGCTGTTGTTTTAGACGGCAAACGTGGAGTTAGACAAGTTTTTTCTGATATTCCCGTCCAGATGTGTCAATTTCATCAAGTTGCAATAGTAATTAGGTATTTAACTAGAAGACCACAGCTGGAGGCTAGTAAAGAATTAAAAGCTATTGTATTGCAATTAACTAAATGTACAGAAAAGGAATTCAAATATTTACTGGATGAATGGCATAACAAATGGAATAATTTTTTAAAGGAGAAAACAATAAATCCGTTTACTGATAAATGGCATTACACTCATAAGCGACTACGCTCTGCTTATAGAAGTTTAAAAACTAATTTACCGTATCTATTTACTTATCAAAAATATCCTGAATTTAATATACCTAACACCTGTAATTCAATAGATGGTAGTTTTACAACTTTAAAAAACTTACTAAGAATTCATCGCGGTATGAACCTGAAAAATCGATATAAAATGATTTGCCAAATTCTTAGAAAATAGCATTACAAATATTAACTTAAGCCGGTAAAACCAAAATACAGAAATAAAGGATTGGGATCTCAGATAATGAGAGAGATTTATTCAATATTTCCAAAGAGTAAGATTATTTTTGTAATCACTCGAAATTCTAAAGTGGCTCATTTGCTTAGAAAACATAGATGGGAAGAAGCTACACCAGAAAGCTGGAAAGATGTTATTCCTTTCGAGATTAGTTGCGGTCCTTGCAGTGAGTTTTCTTTAAATTGTCCCAAGAGAGCAAGGGAGGATAAATGTCTTTTGTTCTATTTTAAAAACTGAGTAGATTCTCATAAGAGAATCTACTCAGATATTTTTTTTAAATTAAATGGATAAAAATAATATTATAAAAAAAAGTGGGAAAACTCCTGGTAAAAAAATAGCTATTTTTGCTGGAATTCATGGAAATGAAAAAGCTGGTGTATTGGCTCTAGAAAAATTAATAAAAAATATTAAAATTGAAAAAGGAGAGGTTTATTTTGTTTATGCCAATCCAGGGGCTATTTTGAAAAATGTTCGCTACGTTGAAAAAAATTTAAACCGTTGTTTTTTAAGGAATTCAGAAGGCGACACTTATGAGGAAATAAGGGCTAGGGAGCTTATGAATATTTTAGACGAATGTGACGTGCTCTTAGATTTACACGCTAGTAATAATAAAAATTCAACTCCTTTTATAATTTGCGAAGAAGAATATTGCGATATAGTTAAGATTTTTGATTTTAATATTATTTCTTCAGGTTGGGTTGGTATAGAGCCGGGGGCCACTGATGGATATATGCATAATCAAAGCAAGGTAGGGATATGTTTAGAGTGCGGTTCGGTTTATGAATCAGAAGAAAATCAGGATTTGGCCTATAAATCTGCTTTGCAGTTTTTGAAATATTTTGGTGCTATTTCAAAAGAGATAGAATTTAATAAAAAAGAAAAAAGAATAATTAGAGTTTTTGAAGCCGTTAAGAAAAAGACGGAAAATTTTAGTTTTGTAAAAGATTTTGCTGATTTTGAAAAATTGGAAGAGAGTAAAGTTTTTGCTCAGGATGGAGACAAGGAATATATAGCGAAAAAGAATGAATGTATAATTTTTCCAAATAGTAATAAAAAAATTGGAGAAGAGGTCTTTATATTAGGAAAAATCAATTAATAACTTTAAGAGAGGAGAGAGGCATGAGTTTAAATATTGATTTTACTTGGCGGTGTGTAAGAAAAAAATATAGAAGAAAAGGTTTTATTTAAATTATTTCAATAACTCTTCTATGTATTTTTATGTTTATTCTAAAATGATAACTTGGTCGGGTCCTTATCGATAAAATAGAAGGGGCCTTTAATTTTAATAAAAAAGTTGTTTTATATTAGCCCTAAAAAAGCATTAATATTTGACAAAAATTTAAATTTGGTTTATAATAAAATTTAATTATTTTAAATATAATTAATTTTCGTTCGTTAACATAATTTAAATTAAAAAAGGGAAGGGAGGTGAGAACCATGTTACTTATTCCGGAAGAAAAAAAAGAGATAAAGAAAGTCCGGAAAAGGGGTCTTAAAAAGAAGATGGCTTCTCATCTTCGCAAGATTAGCCTTTTGCTAGCCAATTTTTTCATCAATCACGATTTCGTCTTCAAGGCGATCGGTTGGTTTAACAAAAAAATTGGTTTTATAGTGACTATCTTTGTGGCCTATCCAGCCAGTGAAGAATATGCCAATGCTTATGTTTATAAAAAGCACAGGCATAAGATGCGTTGGTTGCCTTGGCCAGCTGGATTTTTTAAGCAAAATGGAAAATGGGGGATTACGTTTGTTATATCTTCCACGGATTCGGATTTTGAAGATCCGTCTAATATCGATAATCTCCAAATTTATGTTAATAGACTTAGGGAAATAAAAAATATGCTTGGCGCTAAGCAAATGACAAGCGCTGGTATTATCCCGGGCATGTTACATAAATATGGATTGATTACGAAGTCCCCTGAAGCTGAAGTAACAGTTGAGGCTGTTTCCAAGGCTGAAAGAGGACTTCGCCAGAAGTTAGGTTGGGGAGAAAAAATCCCCTTGATTATCTTGGGCGGTAAAGGTTTTATTGGTTCTCGTCTAATTAAAAAATTACAGGGTAGAGAAATCTATTCTGTTGATTGTGAGGACGGGGTTGATTATGCCAACTGGCCCTATCATCTGCAAGGCAAAAGGGCCATATTGATAAATATCACAAAAAAATATGCGCTTTCCAATTATTTGCATTTGTTTTGGTCAGAGTTGGTGTTGCTCAATGAAACTTATCCCGAGCCTTCTGGGAAAGAACTAGAGATATTGTTTAATATAGGCAGTAAAGCCTATCATGTCTCAGGGGTCAGAGCTAAATCTTATCCCACATTTCCCAGGGCTTATGCCGGTGGTATACCTTGCTGTGCCGCCTGGAAGTCAAATTGTATGAAGGTAATCATCAAGGAATTTTTTGATGAGCGTCTTTTAAACTAAAACCAAAGCGCGTTTCTCCGTGAAACGCGCTTTTTTCTTTTGTCAAAATGTGTTATAATTTATTAAACATAAGGTTATAAAACCTTTAAAACATGGACATACTTTTAGACAGTAAAAATATAGCTTTATTTATTATTGCCTTACTTAATTTTGTATTGGCTGTTTTGATTTATTTTAATGGTAAAAGCTATAAGGTTAACAAGGTTTATGCTTGGAATATTTTTACTATAATACTCTGGATAGGAGCAATGTTTTTTTATCGCTCCGCCTCGCTCTATTATAGTCTTTTTTGGTGCATGGCTTTATATGCCGCACCCACTTTTATAGCTAGTAGTTTTTTGTATTTTACTTATATTTTTCCCTCTGAGGAGGATAAAAATATTAAAGTAAAAAAATGGATAATAATTTTACTTAATTTTTTAATAGTTTTGTTTGTCTTTATTCCAGGTTTGATTATACGGGAAGTAAATATAATACCCGGACAAGAAAAAGAAATAATATTTTCTCTTGGTTATTTCATTTATGTTTGTTATATTTTGTTCTTTTTTCTTTTTGCTTTTTTTCGTCTGTCTTTAAAATATTATAAGTTGCTACACAGGAAAGATTATAATAGTAAAGTTAAGAAGATTCAGATTGAAAGTTTATTTTTTGGCTATACAATAGCCGCAAATTTAGCTTTTGCTACTAATTTAATAATGCCTTGGTTGGGGTATTTTTTCTTAAATTGGCTAGGACAAGTTTTTACTATTTTTATGGTCGGATTTACTACCTACGCTATCTTTAGACATCACCTTTTTCAAGTAAAATTAATAATCAGCCAGTTCCTAGTAGTGGTTTTTTCTATCCTCTTATTGTTTAATGTATTTTTATCATCAGATATTTTTGAATATATTTGGAAAGGGATTTTATTTATAATTTTTGTGTATTTTGGCAGAATTATGATTAAAAATGTAGTTAAGGAAATTGAAGCTGAGAAGCAATTAGAATCTTACTCCCGCCGTCTCAAAACCGCCAACAACCAACTAAAGAAACTAGACAAACAAA
>CAZJRJ010000044.1:0-4697 GCA_964548635.1 uncultured Gammaproteobacteria bacterium
TATTAAGTGCAATATATCCAAAATTATCATAAACCCAAAATGTAAATAAATTTATTAACCATTCATGATCAACCCAGCTCACCCCCTCTAGAGTATAATTATAAGTATTAATACTTGGAACATTTTTAGTCTCCAATATTTCCTGTCCTACCTTTAAGTGCCAACCTAAATCATTATCCATATAACCAAAGGAATAATTTAACAAAAACAAAAACAAAAAAATATAAAAACTAATCCAGAAAATTTTTAAAAACCAATCTCTTGGGAATTTGTTCATAAAATGATATAATTAAATTAATAGTGGAAAACCTTTTTAGTAATTATAACATAATTTTATTTTGTTGTTTTTGCTAAAATATGTTAAACTAGTAAAAAATCCGTCAACCATTGTTATATGGTTGCTAACTAGAGAGGGGGTGAAATATGAAAAATAAAATTTTAAAAAGTTTAGTTGCTATTTTTGTATCAATAGTGTGTTTTGCACCATTATTAGCTACTCCTGTTTTAGCTACTCCTGATTTTGGACAAAGTTATGCCGAAGATACTAATTTAGGAAATAATGATCCTAGAGATATCATGGTTAACCTATTGAACCTAGCTATGACTTTTCTAGCTATCATCGCTGTTATAGTAATTCTAATCGGTGGTTTTAAATGGATGACTGCTGCTGGTAGTGAAGACAAGGTTAGTGAAGCCAAAAAGATCGTTGTTGGTGGTGTCATTGGTTTGGTTATCATATTGGCCGCCTGGGCAATCGCTAGCTTCGTGCTTAATACTGTTGGTTCTCAAATGGGTCAGGACTAAGACCGGTTTTAGGGAGCAGATTTTACTAATAGTAAAATCTGCTACAATGAGTAGAAAATTTTCTACCCATTGTAGCAGATTTTAAATAATAAACGCTCTTGCTATGAAAATTTTTAAAACTAAAGTTTTTACTTTATTGTTTTCAGCTTTTTTTGGATTATTATTTTTTCCTTTTATCACACTAGCTGACAATACTGTTTTAGATGGACTAACGGCCACAAATGATAAAGTAAAAGGAATAAGCAGTGATAGTCTACCAACTATGATTGGAAGGATCGTAGGCGCCTTGCTTTCTTTTGTGGGTGTTCTTTTTTTAATACTAATGATTTATGGTGGAATTATGTGGATGACAGCCCGAGGCAACGAACAACAAGTTGAAAAGGCTAGAAGTTTAATTGTAGCTGCTATTATAGGTATAATAATAACCCTAGCAGCCTATGCTATAACCATGTTTATTGGAAATATTTTAACTTAACAGCTTGAAAATGTTCAAAAACATCAGAAAAATCAAATACACCCTATTTTATATTTTTTTCTCAATATTATTACCAAAAATTACTTTTGCTAGCTACAAATTTGAAGAAAATAGTGGAATTAGTGAAACCGCTCAAGGAACCGGACACGATAAACTAGGAACAGCTAATGACATAGACACTTTAATATCCTCTATAATAAAAGGGGTTCTTTCTCTGGTTGGAGTTATTTTCTTGCTTTTAATGATTTATGGGGGGTATCTATGGATGACTTCCAGGGGTAATGAACAGCAAGTTGAAAAGGCTAAAAAAATAATAATAGAATCATCTATTGGTGTTGCGATAGTAATGATTGCTTATGCTATAACTGTAATGGTCGTATATGCAATAGGAGGTAATGTTTTACAATAAAATATTTATGATAAAAAAATTTCTTATAATTTTAATGTTATCTCTTGTCTCTTTTAGTTTTGTAAATATAAGCAAGGCTGGTATAAATGATGCTTTTGGAGGAACGGTTCAAGGTGGAACAGGTGATGTTGCAGAAAGTGCATTAACTACGGCAGCGGGAGAAATGGGCTATGATACTGATAAAAATGATATAAACCCTATAATTGAGGTGATAATAAGAATAGCTCTTTCTTTTCTTGGTGTTATTTTTATAATTACCTTGATATATGGGGGGTATTTATGGATGACTTCTCATGGAAATGACCAACAGTTTGAAAAATCTAAAAATTTAATAAAAGCAGCTATTATCGGTCTTTTTATAGTGGCTGCCGCCTATGCTATTAGTTGGTATGTCATTGGAGTGATGAGTCAAAATGCTTTAAGTAATTAATTTTAAAAACAATATGACCAAAATATTAAAATCCATAACCTTCGTGACTTTATTGCTAATTATTTTAATAATACCCTATTTTGTTTTTGCCACTCCTTCCGCGGCAAACAGATTAACTACCGTAGGTGAGGCTGGAGGCTATACCCCGGCAGACGACGGTAGTTTATCTGAATTTATAGGACAGATAGTCAATGCTGCTCTTTCATTCTTGGGAGTTATTTTTATAATTCTTATTATTCTAGGGGGTTACAAATGGATGACAGCCCGAGGCAATGAAGAGCAAGCCAAAGAGGGCACCACTATAATAAGACGAGCTATTATTGGCCTCATTATTACAGCTGGTTCTTGGGCTATTTGGCTATTTATTTCTACAATTATTCTTGGTAATTAAAAAATATGAAAAATTTAAAAAAATTATCTATAAGTGTTTTTATTCTACTTTCTTTTGTTTTTAGCATAAGCACTGTAGGAGCCCAAATGATTGACAGTGGCTCAATGAAAAATCAGGCCAATGACTTTAATAGCAAAGCCGAATTTGGAGATGCTACTATTGGTGTTGTTTTGGCCACTGCCATTAAAGCCTTTTTAAGTTTTCTTGGTATTATTTTTATAATTCTTATAATTTATGGAGGATTTAGATGGATGACAGCCCGAGGTAATGAACAACAAGTAACCGAGGCTAAAGACAATATAAAAAGAGCTATAATAGGAATAATAATAATAATGGCCGCCTACGCTATAACTTTCTTCGTATTCGAAGCCTTAAATCAAGTCAGTAGTAACGGAACCAATGTAAATCACGTTAATTAATAATAAAATTTTATACAAATTAAAAAGAGAGTTGATTTAACTCTCTTTTTTTGTTATCCTCCTTTTTTTTATTTTTTTAACTATCTATTTTTATCATATCTTCCTCCAAAGTCAAATTTTTGACCTTGGTAAAAAACCGGTTCTTCAAATATTCTATTTCTTTTAAACCGGTTCTCGCCCTGCCAACAAATATAAATATTTTTTGGTACTATAGGGGCTCGAATGCTAAAAAAATCTCCAGCAGGTATGTCTAATATAGCATCTATGAAAGGGTGGCGAACATACATTGTTCGATATTTATCATTATTAATGATAATACCGGAAAAATTACCAACAACCGCTCCTGGCTCTCCGCTTGCAACCTGAACTGCTAAAGCCCGATTCAAATCGGCTCTTGAGTTTAAAACATTAGCCCTCCCAATTTCCGTAGGGCTTATCGACGGTTGCAAAATACTTTTGTTAGAATCATCCCATCTGGAAATATTACCGGTAGCATCAGTTTCGACTGTAGCGCTTCGAAAACCGGCACAACCAGCAAAAAAACATACGACAATTACCATCACCACCAACAAATTAAATTTCTTCATCTTGATTTCCTCCCTTTTTTATATTTGGATAGTTTCTTGTTTTTTAAAAAGATCAACGAAAATCTCTGTTCAAAAAATTAATAAAGAAATTTTCTTCTAAAATCACCATCCCTTTTAATGATGAACTTGGAAGAATGGGGTAATTTTATAATAATTCTACCCCCCTTTACTTTTGTTAATTATTTAATACTATATCATATTTTAATAAATTTGTCAATAAAAAAGTTTATCTCACCCCCAAAATAATCTTATTCAAAAAAAAACCTGAAAAAATACAGATTGCTTCTTATTTCCAAAAACAAAAACCTATGCGGGCATTGAAAAATAAAAGAAAAATCATGAGCGTATAAATCGTGTAAAATTCCATGTTTGAGGAACGAAACGAAGTGAAGTAACGAGTTTGGAGTTTTACTAGATTTAATAGTGAATGATCTTTTATTTTTCACCTATCCCGCGATTTTTGCGCTACTTTTTCTAAAAAAGTAGCTATAGGAAAATGAATTTAATATAAAAATTAACTAATCCCGCTTGAGCGGAACAAAATATTCAAAAAAACCACTTTTTTTGTAATAAAAAAGGGCCCAGCTAGGGCGCCTTTTAAAATTAATTTAGGCCCTATATACGCTGAGCCCTATTCTCAAGGGTTTATTTTTTAACCTTTGACTTTCTTTGTAAAAAGTTAAGAGTAAAAAAATTATCAGCCCTCAAGATTAAGGTGCGTTAGGGCTTTCTACCAATCTTTGTAGGCTTTTATACTTATTTATTTTAGTGTATAAAGCCTACTCTATTTTAAATTTTTGTTTTTGTTTTTGTTTTTGTTTTAGAGAGTCCTGATCTTATATATAAGATCAGTAGAAAGCAAAGAGATTTCCCCAAATTATTTTACTTTGGGAAGATTTCTTTAAATAAATTGTTAATGTCCTTTCCGAACTTATACTTATATAATAGCATAAAAAAACACAAAGGTCAATGATAATAAGGTGAGTTTTATTAATAACAAATAAAAATTTTATAATCAAATAAGAAGGCTAATATTAAACAAATTTAATCATTGCTACAAATTAAAGTCCACTATACTGTGGACTTACAACCAATTTTTATCCACACAAAACACAGGTTATCCACAGTTAAAGTCCACTATACTGTGGACTTACAACCAATTTTTATCCACACAAAACACAG
>CAZJRJ010000044.1:4797-7888 GCA_964548635.1 uncultured Gammaproteobacteria bacterium
GTTATCCACAGTTAAAGTCCACTATACTGTGGACTTACAACTAATAGCATTGGTTTATAAACAAAAAGTCCACAGTATAGTGGACTTTTTATAGAAATAAGAGGTCTGGGCGGGGATCGAACCCGCGATAAGGGTTTTGCAGACCCTTGCCTTACCGCTTGGCGACCAGACCAATCTTTTTTTCTAAATTAAATATTCTATTTTTAATTTAGAATATTTTTTATATAAAGAGTATATCAGAATAATTTCAAATTCACAAGATTTTAAGTTGTTGCTTTTAACTTTGGTATATAATTAATTAATTACTTCAACCCTAGCCCTTTTATAACCAAAATTTATAGCTTCATTTTTATCTATCATCCAAATATCAACACGATTATAATACTTTGAATGCATTCTATCTCTAACTATAAAAATCTTGTCTCCAAAAACCGCTGGAATTCTTATTTTAGTACCAAAGCTCAAATTATTAACAGCAACACTGTCTTCTTTGTTATATTTACACAAATTATAGCCATTGGCAGTAATACAGGGACTTGAGTCACATTGAGCTGCCTCTGAGTTATAAGCAGTAACAATAGTATAGAAACTACTTTTTATCTTATTTTCCTCTTCAATAGGTATTTTCTCTTCTTTTTGCTCCTTGATATCTAGAACTATTAAGTTTTCATCTAAATTATAACCTAATTTTTGTTTAACAACCTCATTAATACTAATAAAGGGAGGATTATCTAAACCCATACTGTAACTAGCGTCATTTGCTACAAAATTAAATTCTTTATCAGCTATTACAGGCAAATCCTTGCCTTGATCTATATTGGCGCTATTTATAATAAAAGCCTCTACTTTAGCCTTTTTAGTGACATTGTCAGCCTCAGCTTGGCTTATAAAGATGGTTAAACACCCAAAAAAAAAACAATTGCTATAATACTTGTTACTGAGAGAATAAATCTTTTTATCCAGACGTCGTAGAAAAAATTTCTTAAAATTGCTTCCATAATTATATTTATATAAAATAAAACTCTCCTAGTATAGACCAGGAGAGCTCTCTAACTCTACTATAATTATAGCAAAATAATCTTAAAAAGTCAATAGCTAATCATTCTTTTGTATCAAATCTTCGCCTTGAATATCTATTATTTTTTTATCGCCATCATCACCATTGTCTTTATCTTCTTTTTTCTTTTTCATTTTAAATATATACATTTGTTGCAGAGCCATTGAAACATTAAACACCAATAAGTAAAGAGTTAGGGCTGCGGGGAAGGTAAATCCAATAAACACTATAAATAAAGGCAAAAAATAAGTCATTTGCTTACTTACCATTGCCATCATATTTTCATCCTTAGCGCCACCACCCTTAACTTCTGGCTTCTTCGTGATAATCATCTTAGTCTGCCAGAATTGAGCTAAACCAGTTAATATGGCTAAAACCCCGTTTGGTTTAGACAAATCAAGAAAACCAAAAGCAATATTATTAATGAATTCTGGCTTAGCAATAAAAGAATAGGTTAAATTAAGAGCTTCCACTGAAACACCCTCTCTAAATATGTGGTAAACCGCTATAAAAAAAGGAAGTTGTATTATAAGAGGCAGACAAGACGAAAAAGGATTTACTTTATTTTCTTTATACAAATCCATCATAGCCCTACCCATTTCCTCTTTTTTTCCAGCATATTTTTTCTTTAGCTCTTCAATTTTAGGCTGAATGTCTTGTAAGGCTTTTTGTGATTTTATTGCTTTTTTGGAAAGGGGTAGGAAAACAAGCCTAATTATAATGGTTAAAAGTATAATGGCTATTCCCAAATCTCCAAAAGAGACGTTATTATACAAAAAAATCAATAAATTAAAAATTGGTTGGTAAAAAATAGTTGTAAATAGTTCTTTCATGTATAAATATTATTAATTAGTTGAGCTTATCATTAAACTCCGCCCCAGTATAAAAGTCCAGCTTTCGGTAAATTTATCTAAAAATATTTTAACCAATATTAACACATTGCTGAAAATATTTTTAGATAAATTTCCACAAAATCTGAAATTTTCTACAAGAAACTGTGTTTAAAGACAAGCCCATATTATTTTTCTTTATCAACTGGATCATAGCCCCCTTTATTCCAAGGATTACACCTCAAAACTCTCCAAGTGGCCTTAATTCCTCCCTTTATCATCCCGTATTTTTCTATAGATTCTATGGCATAATCAGAACAAGTGGGACGAAAACGACAATAACCATAAGGAAACATATGTTTAAACAAACCATGATCAAAAGAAAGAGTTTTTTGATAAAATTTTATAAAAATTACAGCTGAATGCCTTGGTAAATATTTTATAAAATTCCACATAAAAAAATAATTATCCTCTATAAAAGGCTAATTTAGAAAATTTTTCTTTTAAAATTTGTTCTAAGTCCTTATATTCCTTGTCTTTTATTTCAGCTAAAGCAACGATAACCACGTCATATCCTTGTTTTAAGACGGGGTTTTCTTTTTTTAAAACCTCCCTTATTCTTCTTTTTATCTTGTTTCTTTCTACAGCCTTTTTGCTGATTTTATTACTAACAATAACGCCGAATCTGTTTATATTTAAATCATTAGCTATAATCTTTAAACCTAAAATCTTATTAAAAACAGACTTTCCTTTTTTAAAAACATTATCAAAATCTTTTTGTTTGGTTAGTCTATTTTCCTTTTTAAACATAAAAAGGTTGGAGTTATTTACTTAATATTTTTCTCCCTTTTTGTCTTCTTCTTTTTAGGACGTTTTGACCACTTTTAGTGCTCATTCTCTCAAGAAAACCGTGTTTTTTTTTGGATCTTCTTACATTTGGCTGAAATGTTCTCTTAGGCATATTATTTTATATTCTTATTTTTAAAAAGTCACTAAAATATATCACAAGTAATTAATTTAGTCAATCTAAACAAAACCAAGCCCCTTCTCTAAACTAGAGCTTAATAAAGCTAATAATACTATATCAAATAAAAACGTTTTAGTCATATAATTCCTATATACTTGATTTAATATTGAGTTTTTTTAAATTATCATATATAATAGAATCATAAAAATTAGCAGTAATATTATGAATAAAATAAAA
>CAZJRJ010000045.1:0-7835 GCA_964548635.1 uncultured Gammaproteobacteria bacterium
TCTATGTTTTTAAATTGAAAAAGTTTTCCGTGTCTGCCTTCACGACTTGGAATAACACAGTCAAAAATATCCCAGCCCATCCTAGCACACCGAATTATATCTTCTGGTAAACCTATGCCAAGAGCAAAGCGCCAAGCATCCTCGGGTATATTATTAGCTGTCTCTTCCAGGACTTGAGTTAGAAAATTACCTTTATCATCCACAGGCCTAGCTCCAAAACCATAACCGTCAAAACCAATATCAACCAACCTTCTAGTGCATTCCTCCCTTAAATCAGGAAATTCCCCTCCTTGAACCACGCCAAAGAGTAATGGTTGTTCCTTTTTAGCTATTTTTCTTATTTTAATTTGTTTCTCGTGCTCCACCTTGCATCTCTCGGCCCAGTTTAAGGTACGCGTAATAGATTCTTTTATTTTTCTTTTATTATAATTATTAGGGGGGCAATCATCTAGGCAAACCATCATATCAACTCCTAAATCAAATTGAATTTGAATTGATTTTTCAGGAGTTAATTCATGACTAGATCCATCCCAGGGAGACTTGAAAACAACTTTATTATTATAAATTTTCCCCATTTTAGGGTTTTTATGAATTAGAGAAAAAACTTGATAACCGCCGCTATCAGATAAAACCAAACCATCCCAATCCATAAAATTATGTATTCCTTTTTTATAATTTCTGTTTGTGGTGTCACTATTTTTTATTATTTCTGTACCCGGATTTAGATAGAGATGAAAGGTGTTAACAACCACGGCCTTCACTCCTGTTTTTTTAAGCTCCCCGTTAGTTAGCATTTTTACAAGTCCTCTAGTAGCGTCCGGCATAAAAAGAGGAGTTTTCACTCCTCTCCCTCTTATGTTAATTTCTTTTTTTCTTATCCTGTCCATTTTTTATTTTAGCGGATCATGACCACTTTCAACCTCAACCCCATCACTGTAGCCGTCCTCATCAGTATCTGGTAATCTTGGGTTGGTTTTATATTTAAATATTTCCTCATAATCACTTAGCCCGTCATCATCACTGTCTTTATCATCTTTATTGGTTTTATAGATATAAGTCTCCTTGTCATCGATAATTCCGTCACCATCTGAGTCATATTTATCTTTATTATTTAGGAATTCATTATAACACTCGTCGTCAGTACAATAATTCTGGTCTAATACATCATTAATACATTTTTTAATAAGGTAGTCTTCTTTAAGCCCAAGACAAGGATCAACGCTTTTCTCTTTTTGAGCCAAAGATTTTAATATTGCAAATCTGCAAGTAACTTGATCATCACTCATTAGTTTATCGCAATAATCAATATTGCCATTTAAAACCGCTATTTTATTATAACATTGATTTTTAGCTCTATTGTCCTTTATATCATCGCACTTTTTTATACTCCCTTCTTCTATGGCTAAAGTAAAATTATTAGAATCTTCGATTCTCCCCTCTTTGGTTTGCGGTTCATTCCTAACTTCCACCCCACTTTCCTTATCGTCTCCACTATTTTCTGGCTTAGTATCATTATCCTTACTTTGAATATTGTCGATAATCTCGAAGTTATTCTTTTGAGAATTATAATATTTAAATATCATAAATGATAAAAGTATCGCAAATATAATAAATATTATTATTATAAAAATATTTTTTTTATTTAATTGATTGTTCATAAAATTAATTAGGTATATAAGTTATAATTACAGCGGTACTAGTGGATAGTAAGGCTGTTCCACTAAGTATATCCCCAGGTTCTTTAGCAAACCATTGAGAAATAGTCCCCGTCGCACTATAGGTAAATCCCGAATTAGGCGTAACAGTTAAATCCCAGCCAACATTTAAATAATTAACGTCTATCATGCCTCCATCAGTACAACAGTCAAGCCAATGCCAATCACCAGGAGTGGCCGATTTGTCAAATTCACCAGCGTCATCACTAACTGAAATTGTTCCCATATTCCAACCAGTTCCTGAGAAACTAAAATCAGCGCTTCCTCCCCCACTATCTGCAACTTGATCATGAACAAAACCTACGGAAAGCATAGCATTCACAGGATCGGTAGCATCAATATAAGCAAATATTTCGCTTCTATCAGCATCTGTTACTTGGTAGACCACCATATTGCTCGACGCACTAGCAGCGCTACATAGAGTATAAGGATCAATGTCAGTACAAGCATCACAGACACCATCAAGACAATAAAAATTTTCAGCGCTTCTTCTACCAACATAAGGCGTAATAGTTGTGCTAAAAGCCCCCTGCTGGACAGTTAACTGCACACAGCTTCCATTATAATCATAACAAGAATCACATAAATCACCTACATTATCTTCATCGGCATCAAACTGACCAATATTTGAATCGACCGGACAATTATCAAAACAATCATGATAGATATCACCGTCCCCATCGGTTGTAATGGCTGCTCCACAAGCAAAAGTACAATTATTTTGACATCGAGTACTTGCAATATCCTGATAAATATCTGTTATTCTATAATTAGGCAATCTAGCTATAGAAGCAGCTATAGCTCCAGTAGATGATCCTTGATAATAAGATATAACTTCTCTCATAGTAGGAATATTTGTGGAAGATAGATTCCATTCACATTCTTCATCGCCATACTGCATGGCACCATCACCACAATAACCACCCTGCCAGGAAAGACAATTTGCTGCACATCCATACTGATCATTAATACCTGTTCCCCCGCCAGGTCCATCACAAACTTCATCAATGCCTAAATCATTTGGTGTTTGCCTTATTCTATCTCCACAAATAGCGTCATAAACATCCAATGTATATGATTTAGTGTTATTTGCCCCAAATTGATCTTCAATTTCAATCGTTATTAAATAACTACCAGCAATTGTAGTTGTTCCAGATATTGTTGAAGATGCAAAGTCTACGCTTAAACCTGAACCTACGGGCGTTATCGTAGAACTTGCTACAGTAAAAGCGTCACCCTCTGGATCAAAATAGTTAAAATTACAAAGATATGACTGTATGATTGCATTTGCCCCTATACAAGAAGTTAAATCCAAAACTGGAGTTTGGTTTCCTAAATTAATAGTGATTGCTCTACTTGTGGTGGCTCCAAAAATATCTGCAACAGTAATATTAAAATTGTAAGAACCTGTACCAGAACCAGTTGAAGGTGTATATAGCTTCAATAAATTACTAGTAGAAGCGGTTAAGACAGGAGTTGTTCCACCGGCCCAAGCACCCGTCACTGAAAGAGAGCTAACGTCAACAGCATTGCCCTCTGGATCAGAATATGCAACATAGGCTGTAAAAGGACTACTAGGATGTCCGTTTAAAGCTCCAACAGTTAAATTGGGGGCGCTATTAGCTGTATTTAGGGCAGAACAAGCATTTGAATCTAAATTAGTATAAGGATTATTAGCTGTTTCCATGGCAGCACAAAGCTCATAATTATATGGATCAGTTGTTCTATAAAAATATATTCTTCCTCCTAAGAAGTCATAAGAACCAGAAGTTGATAGATCCCCAGCAAAAGTTATATTTTCTTTGTCCCAACAAGTCACAGGATTATAATCATCGCTACCACAATTACCCAAAGCATTAACTGGATCAACCGGCATGTTTCCGCCCAACATACGACCCAATTCGTCTTGCCAACTAGGCCAAACTGACATGGTCCTATAAGGCAAATAACTACCTGAAGCTAAAACCGGATACTGACCATTTGTACTTCTATATTCTTCTATGGTTTCGTTTATTAAAGTTAATTCTGATAAACGTTTTACATCTCGGGTTACCATTGCCTTTCTACTATTACAAAAAATGCCAGAGGGACAATCAGAGTCTATATGACAACCCGGCTCATCACCACCTGGAAAAGCACATTTATCGTTACTGCATATATAATTAGAACTACATTCTTCATTACTTTTACAAATAATAGATGAAATAGCACATTCGCCCACGTCGTTAATATTGGTATTAAATTTCCAATTATCCAACATTTGCTCGTATATTGCCACTGTTACTGGCTCAATATCTTGGTTGTAGGAGATTATATAAATATATGTTTCAAGTGTGGTGGGGTTAATTTCATTTCCCACATTTACATATACTGATCGCCCTTCTCTAATAGCTTCATAACCATCAACCTTCATCCTACTGGGAGAACCGGAAAAATAACTTCTTCTATACCAAACCCCAGGGTCTAGGTGTTCAGGATTTGGGATAACACGAATACCAATAGCATCAGCATTAACCTGAGCAGAAACCATGTAGGTTTTGTAATTAAAAATATTGAAATTATTACTAGAAGATAATAAAAAACCTACTGCTAAAAAAAGGAATAAACTTGATGTTATTTTTAATATCTTTTTAAGAGGATTTTTCATTTTTCAAAATATATATTTATTTAATATTATAGCAAAAATAAAATTATTTTTCTACTCGACCATCGCTACTTTCATTCGCTATTTCATCGTCTTCTAATTTTGTAGTTTTTGCTTTAATTTTATCAAAAATCTCTGATTCGTTTTTCATGTCAACAGCGCTCACCTCTGAACCATTAGATATTACTAAAATTTTATTCTGATCACCTTCTTTTGGAGTTAACCCGATACTAAATTCAGCGCTGGCCTTGTAAATAGCTAAAGGTAGTCTTCCTACATCCCAAATTATTTCCCTGTTTTCGGGGTTGAAGAACACCGTACCAGCAGAGGTTCTATTTTTTTCATTCCAACTCACACTCTCTGGTAACTTATAAATAATCCTCACGTCTTTCAATTCGTGTAAATTATTTTCTAAGGTCCAATAAACCTTAAAGGTTGTTTTTTCGTCCACTTTAGGAGGAAGCGGTCCTGTCCCTACTGGAATATTATTTTCATTAAAATACCTTATCTCTTCCAGTAGTCTTAAATCACTGTTTATTTTATTGACAATCATATTGCTCTTATTATCAGTGGTTGAAGTTGCTGAAATATTATCTAGGGTTTGATCATCTCCTGTTATAAACTGCGCATAACTTTTTATTTCAAAAGATTTATCTAGGTCATTAGCTATAAAAGGCATCACATTTAGGGAAAAATTTATAATTCCCTCTTGTCCCACTTCCAACTTTTCTAATTTAGGTATTTCATTAAATGTCCAAGTGATAGTATTGCCTTTCTCTGTTCCATTATTTTCATCTTCTAGACTTGTCCAATCAATAGATTGACTTTCCATGATAGCCATAATAGTTAAGTCCTCCATAGCGGCCTCACCCTTATTAGCATAACTAATTGAATAATTGAGCTTATCCCCAAAATTAACTGGATCGTTTTTCTGAGATCCATTTATAATCACGTTTAAATCTAAGTTACTTTTTATAACCTCTAAACTAATACTTTTTTCATCAAAAATATAAGTATTTTTCCCTTCTATTTTTTTAAAAATAAAATCAAGGTCTTGTTTTTCCCCTTGTTTTTCCTCAATAATAAAATCAAGGGCTAAATTAAGGTCGCTCTTTTCTAAAAATTGTATTTTCCAAGAATCTGAACCCAATTCTTCAATATTAGAAATTTCTCCTTCTGTTTTGGTGGCCAATTTCAAACTGCTTATCTTAACATTTTCATCCTTTTTAATTTCTAAAATAAAATCATCTACATAATTATTAACATCTTGTTTTAATTTGATTGATATTTTTTCTTTTTCTCCCACTAAAACACTATCGGGATAATCAATGTCTAATCCAAATCCAGTACTACTTATATTAGTATTAAAAGATTCTTCCCGACTAAATTCACTAGAAAAATTACTAGGCGTATAATCTATTTTACTTAAGAAAACAGCTGATTCGTCTTTCTTGTCAATAAATTTACCCTTTATTTTTATTGAACCCTCTTCATTAGGAAGTATTCGATCTACTTCCCAAAGATCATTTTCGCCCTCTTTACCACTAGTGGGTGGAAAGCTTTCTAAAATTATAAAATTATCAGGATAATCGGCTAAAATTTTAATATTATCTAAGCTAAAATTAGCGTTATTTGTATATTTTATTTTATAAAAGAATTCTTGGTTTACAGAAACATTTCTCTCCCCTTCAATATAGAAATTTAATTCGGTATCTTTTTTGGGAGCGTCATAAAAATAATAAAAAACACCAGCACCAACCCCGGCTAAAACCAAAACAAAAAACAGAAGATTAAAAAACCAAAAAACTATTCCCCCTTTTTTCTTTTTAACTATTTTTTTTACGTCAACTTCATCGCCTTTTTCGTCATGATAAATCTCCGAAAGTCCTGATTTTATATTCTCCTCTTTCTCTTTTTCATATTCTTTTTTCGCTTTCTGCTTAAACTTTTCAACTTCATCATCGGACGGCAAGGAACGTTGGACAAATTCACCCAAGCTTGAGTCTTTTTGTCTTACTTTAATTTTTCTTTTTTTGCCATCTTGACTCATAATTTATTTTCTACTAAATAAAATTGCTAAAAATTTATCTCCATCTAGTTTTCTATTTATCTCCCAGCCTTTGTTATTATACTCCATATCACCTGGAAAGCTCCAACTTGAAATAGAATTATCAGGAAGTATTAGTTTTGAATTTATATCAAAATAATGAGATCCTGCTTGTTTTTGTATTAATAAAGAATAAGGTAGTAAGTATTCTCCATCATCTCCAATTATATTATCCCGAACCCTGTCTATAAAAGTTTCGTCTTTTTCTTCCTCTTTAATTTTAAAGGGAAGCTCATATTTCATAATAATAATATCTTCGTCCCCAGGATCAACCATTGACCAATTAGCAAAAACGGTTTTATTGTTTTCTTGGTATATTCGGGTGTCACTACCTGGATCAATTCGCGCATAATTCTCTTCCTGCTTTATAAGTTCGTCCTTTTCCCAGCTAGAAGGTGGGTGTTCAAAATAAATTTCACTTGGCTTTTCAAAACCACTAGCTTCAATAAGACGACTACCCAAAGGAACATAGACTCTAATCCAATTCACATTTCTGTTTCCATAAAAATACTGGCTAGAGGCACCTATATGTTTTCTTACAATTTTTAAAGTATCTATCACGGTTCCGTCATCCAATATCTCAACTTGATGATTTATTTCTTGCTCAATTTGCCTATCACTTTTTCCTCCGGCTATATTAGTGTTTATTACTGATAAATAATCATTATTAGTGTCCTTAATCCTTCCACCCCATGACCTTTTCTCTACTTCTTCTTGTAATAACTGATCTTTAAAATAAAATAATATATCTTTTGATTTAAGATTATTTCTTGTGGAAATTAAAAAATTCGTTAATTTTTCCTGATCTAGACTTCCGGGCAACTTTTCTATTATTTTCTCAAACAAATCGTTTATTATCTTTTTGGGCTTATTATCACCTAACTCTTTTTCCTCTTCAATGGACTTACGAATATTATCCCAAAAATTATCCTTGGTTATAATTATACCATAATCCTCAGTCATATCCAAAGGTCCAGTTATATCTAAAACGCTTGCAAGAACCTCGGGCGTAAAGGAAATACAACCATCCACAGTGGGTCCCCCACTTGCCTCATAAAACCACATTAATTTTTCTGCCGAAGTTGGCCAGTCAGGCCACCAATTTGAATCTCTAAAATACCATCTGTCTGAAACTAACTGAAGTGGCTCAGGGGCTGGAATTAATCTATTTAAGCCTCCGTCCACATCATAACTACCTCCTTCAGGGATCTCTATATCTTTGAGCCTCCCCTGACTAAACTCAGCCAAAGCAAAACTTCCTATAAATCCACCAGTTGCCCTTGCCTCACCTGTATTTTGAAAAACTAACAAATATCTTTTATCCTGCTCTTCTCCCAAAAAAACCTTTAATTTAACAACTAAAGATTCT
>CAZJRJ010000046.1:0-7795 GCA_964548635.1 uncultured Gammaproteobacteria bacterium
ATGATAGCGTTTATGGTGTTTATGATAAGAAAGTAAGAAGGTCTTCGCACCATCTTTATGTGGATGGTAAAAAGTTTAAAGTTTTAGCAGAAAAAGATCCTTTAAACCTTCCTTGGAAGGAATTGAATGTTGATGTTGTTTTGGAGTGTACCGGTATTTTTAGAACTAAAGAAATGGCAGGAAAGCATTTGGAGGCTGGTGCTAAAAAAGTTATAATTTCTGCGCCCGCCAAAGGCGATGACGGTATAAAAACTATTGTTTTGGGAGTTAATGAAAATGAAATTAAAAAAAGTGACAAGATTATTTCTATGGCTTCTTGTACTACTAATTGTTTAGCTCCTGTTACTAGCGTGATTAAGAAAAAATTTGGGATAAAAAAAGCCATAATGACCACTATCCATTCCTATACTAGTTCTCAAAATATTGTAGACGGACCGCATAAAGATTTAAGAAGAGGTAGGGCGGCAGCTGTTAATATTGTCCCCACTACTACTGGGGCGGCCTTAGCAACCACTGAAACTATTCCGTCTTTAAAGGGAAGGTTCGATGGTATGGCTATTCGAATCCCTACTCCAGTGGGATCTCTTTGCGATATTGTTTTTTCTACATCTAGGAAGGTAACCAAAGACAAGGTTAATAAAGCCCTGATTAAAGCATCTAAAACTTCTAGGTTAAAGGGCATTTTAGAAACAACTAATGACCCTATAGTTTTATCTGATATTGTGGGAAACCCGGCTAGCTCCATTGTGGATTTAGAATTAACCAAAGTAGTGGACGGAGATTTAGTTAAAGTTATTTCTTGGTATGACAATGAGTGGGGTTACAGTAATCGTATGGCTGATACGGCCGATTATTTAAGGAGAAAAAAACTTGTTTAAATGATTTTTATGAACATATCGTCAAAAATAAAAAAAGCTAACCTGCTTGGTCGCGGAGGTGGTTGTTTTCCTACTGCTCTTAAATGGAATATGGTTGACAAAGCTTCGGGAAATGAAAAATATATAATTTGTAATGCCTCTGAAGGAGAGCCAGGAGTAAAAAAAGATGGATATATTTTAAAGCACAGAACAGAGGAGGTTATAGAAGGAATTGAAATTGCTCGTGATTTTTTAAGTAAAGGGAAGGAAAAAATTAAAGTTAAAGTTTATATTTATATTAATCCTGACTACTACCAGACATTGGGACCTGAATTATTGGAATGTATTGGGAAAAGAGATATAGAACTTTTTGTAAAGCCTCACGGGGCTGGTTATATTGGAGGAGAGGAAACTTCTATTCTTAATTCTATAGAAGGTAGGAGAATAGAGCCTCGCTTAAGACCTCCTTATCCCACTACTAATGGTCTTTGGGGTTGCCCAACTTTGATAAATAATGTGGAGACTTTATTAAATGTTTCTTTGGTAAATTCAGACAAGTATAGAGAAGAAAGATATTATACTGTAAGTGGTAAGGCTCAAAATAAGGGAGTTTTTTATTTTCCTGATGACTGGACTATTGAAAAGGTTTTAAAAGAAACTAAAAATTATCCTTCTTTTGATTTTTTTGTTCAAATAGGAGGAGATGGTTCAGGTGTAGTTTTAAATAAAAAGCAATTAAAAATTCCAGTAAGCGGAGCTGGTACTATTAAAATTTATAAGCTTCAGGGTCATAAGGCTAAAAAAATAATAAAAAGTTGGCTTGATTTTTTCCTGGGGGAGTCTTGTGGACAATGCACTCCTTGCAGGGAAGGTGTCTACAGATTGAGTCAAGTCATAAAAGAAGACCCTATAGACTGGGATTTGTTTAAGGAAATTTTAGAAAATTTAGAAGAAGCATCTTTTTGTGGCCTAGGTTGCGCTGTGCCAATTCCGTTAAAATCTTACTTAAAAAATGTGGCCAAATTACCAGGCGTAGACATACAGAATCAAAAATTAGTTTGTAAATGTTTTAAGTAATAATGTAGGAATTTATGAAACAAGAAAATTCACAATTGAATACTAGTATAGTACCTAAACTTTCTTCTATTGAAGATCTTTTTAAAAATTCTTTTGAGCTTTACAAAAAGGGATTTTTAAAATTAATTGGTTTATATTTAATCGGAATTTTGGCAGTCATTCCTATTGCAGCCTTACTTTTGATTTGGGGCATTCTTACTTACTTTGGGTTAAGTAATAATGCTTCTAATGTGGCCTTTGGTTTTGTAGGGGCTATTATTTTAATAGCTTCTGTTTTTTATATTTCGGTTTCAGCCCAAGCCGGAATATTTTTATATTTTAAGAAAGATTATCCCAAGCCAGGGGTTTTTGACCTTTTTAATGAAGCTCGGAAGAAATATTTCTTCCCATATTTATGGGTATCTGCTTTAACGGGTATGTTGGTATTTCTTGGTTTTATTTTATTTATTATCCCGGGAATTATTTTACTTGTTTATTATAGTTTTTCTGTTTGGGTCTTCATGTTTGAAGATAAAAAAGGGTATGAAGCCCTAAAAAAGAGCATGTCTCTGGTAAAAGGATATTGGTGGGCAGTGGCTGGTCGTTTTGCTTTATTATATTTTACCATTTATTTTATACTAGCAATTCCTAGTCTTATGATAGGCGAGGGATTGGCTCTCCAAATTTGGAATTCGCTCCTTCAATTAATTTCATTTTTAATAACTCCATTTTTTATTTGCTATCAATATCTTATTTATAAAGATTTGGTGAAGTTAAAATTCAATAAGAAATAAAAAATTTATATTTAATTTTAATCTTTTAAGTTAGTTTTTATGGCTAAAAGTTTTTATATAACTCTCAATAATAAAAAAGTAAAATGTTCTCAAGGTGAGACCATACTTGAAGTTGCTAAAAGGAATGGAGTTGATATCCCGACTCTCTGCCATCACCCCGATTTTCCGGCTAAGGGTAATTGTCGTGTTTGTGTGGTGGAAGTAAAAGAGGGGGGTAGTAGAAAAAAAGAGGGTGATTTGATGACTTCTTGTTCTACTGAAGCAAAATCTGGGATGATTATAAAAACTAATTCAGAAAAAGTAAAAAAATCGAGAAATCTTAATATAGAATTAATATTTTCAGAACATGTAGAAAAGTGTGGATCTTGTGTGTGGAGTCTTAATTGTTCCTTGCTTAAGATGGCCCAGGATTATGATGTTGAAATAACCCGCTTTAAAGAAAGAAAAAGGAATCGAAAAATATATAAATTTGCCAATGCTGTGGAAATTGATGGCACTCAATGTATTGATTGTAGAAATTGCGTAGAGGCTTGTAGTGTTATGCAAAATATTAATTATCTAGAGATAAAAGGAAAGGGTTATAAGCAGGAAATAGTGCCAACCACCAATAAAGACTTTGATTGTATCTATTGTGGGCAATGTGCTCTTCATTGTCCGGTAAGCGCTGCTCAGGAACAAAGTGAGTGGGAGGAAGTTGAGAAAAAAATAAAAAACAAGAAGAAGATTTTGGTGGCCCAATTTGCCCCTTCAATACGTGTTAGCGTGGGTGAAGAATTCGGGCTTCCGTATGGAAAAATAGTGACTGATCAAATAGTTTCAGGTCTTAAGGATCTGGGTTTTGATTATGTTTTTGATGTTAATTTTGGTGCTGACTTAACTACTATGGTGGAGGCAAAAGAACTTCTTGAGAGGATAAAATATAAAAGAACCATGCCTATGATAACATCTTGTTGTCCGGCTTGGGTTAAATACACTGAATTTTATCACCCTGAATTAATACCAAATTTAACCACTTCCAGATCTCCTCATATTCATTTGGGAGGAGTGATAAAGACTTATTGGGCCCGTCAGATGAAAATTAATCCTAAAAATATTGAGGTGGTTTCGATTATGCCTTGTACCTCAAAAAAATATGAAGCCAAAAGAAAAGAGATGAAGGTAGGTGGTAGTTATCCAGTAGACAATGTTTTGACAACCAGGGAATTTGCCTGGCTCATGAAGAAGAACAAGATTAAATTTGGGAAATTAAAGAATTCTAAAGCTGACAATCCTTTAGGAGAATATACTGGCGCAGGAGCAATTTATGGTGGATCGGGTGGTGTTATGGAGTCAGCCCTTAGGACGGCTCATTATATGGCCTGTGGAAATAAAAAAACTGGAGTTTGTCGTTCTAAAATTGATTTTAAAGAGGTTAGGGGAATGAAGGATGTAAAAGAAGCAGTGGTAAAGGTCGCAGGTAGTCCTTTGCGTGTAGCAGTGGTAAACGGAATTGGTAATATTGAACCTATTATTGAAAACTTGTCTAACTACGATTATATAGAAGTAATGGCTTGTCCGGGTGGATGTATCGGAGGCGGAGGCCAGCCAATACCAACTACAAAGGAGATAAGGAAAAAGAGAATAGAGTCTTTATATAAAATTGATAAAGCTAAGAAAATTAGAAAAGCTCATGAAAATAAAGGAGTTTTGGAGATTTTGAGTTGGCTTGAAGAGAAAAAGACACTAGAACATAAAGTTTTACATACTTATTATTATTCTAAAAAATTAAAGAGAGGTAAATAAAATTGATAATATTTTTTGTTTTTAATAAAAAATGTTATAATTATATATAATAAGAAAATAACTTTAAATATATGCCTATTAAAAAACATTTAGGAACAATCATTGTTTTAGTTAAAGATAGAAAAATGCACTCAGGGGATGTTCAAAAGATTCTTACAGACAATGGCAGTATCATCATGTCTCGTTTAGGGGTTAATGTTCAGCGTTCTTGTGTGGAAAATTGTACTGGTATGATTGCCGTAGTGGTGGAGGGGACAGTTAAGCGGATCAATGATCTTACTAAAAAGATTGACTCTCTTTATGGCGTTGTAGCTAAAAACAGCATTATGACAAAATAGTCTATAATTTATATTAATTTTTTTAATAATATTTATATGCAATATTTAAAAGAAAGAGCCCTAGAGCTCGCCAATATTCAAACAATTGCCCAATTTTTAATTTTAAGCACGGCGGCTACTGTTTTGCCTTTTTATTTTCATGTCCAATTAGTCACAGGTCCAATCGTAAATGCTATATTTATTTTAACTTTGTTTTTTGTCGGGATAAGGAGCGCTTTAGTGGTTTGCCTAGTGCCAAGCTTAATGGCTTTATCTGGTGGATTACTTCCAGTTGTTTTGGCTCCAGTCGTTCCGTTTATAATGATTGGAAATGCAATTCTTATTTTAACCTTGGATTGGTTTTATAATAATTGGTCCTCAAAAAGGACAGGTTATTGGATTGGGGTAGTGGTTGGTTCTTTCTTGAAGTTCCTATTTTTATATTTAAGCGTTGATTTTATAGCAAAACTATTGCTCAAACAGGAATTAGCTGTTAAAGTGGCTCAAATGATGAGCTGGCCTCAATTTGCCACAGCTGTATTGGGTGGAATTCTAGCCTACGCTATCTTAAAACCTTTAGGAAAATTATATAACTAATTATAAAGACTAAAGAGGGAGGGAAAAATGGCGGTAAGAAATGCACGAATAAAAGAAGATAAAAAGTACAAAAAAACAAAAACCCCAAAATTTGTCAGATCAAATGACAAAACTGATCACGGAAGAATTAGATTGCACGAAAGAGTGAAGGATTTTAATAGTTTGTTTACAGTGAAGAAACTAAGAAAATTAATAAAGTCTGGAGATGCGAAAGTTAAAAAAGATAGAAATGGATCTGTCTTGGTTCATATTTACGGTTGGAGAGTGGTTCTCTCTAGGAATATGAAAAGTATAATTAGTGCTTATCGTTTAAATTCTTAAAACCGGGTCTAGCTAAATTGTTAAATGACCCGGTTTTTTATTTGGTATATTTAAAAATATATACATCTTCGTTTCCTATTTTTTCCCAAGAATTAGCTTCCATCTTAGCCTCTTCTTTTATTTTATCAAAGGCCCACCAATATTTATTTAAGACAAAATATGCCTCGTCTACTCCTGTAAATTCCATGGCTTCTTTAACAGTTTTTTGGCTCGGGTATTTATAGACCATGTCAAGATAGTATTGGTAGAGTTTTCCGCTAGTTGGGATGGGATAAAAATAAATATCGTTTTTATAGTAATGATCAAAGCCAAATTCTTTAAGGGCTGCAGCGCCGGTTTGCTGATTGGCTAGAACTATATAGTCATTTTTAGAGTTAGTATTTATTAAATTTACTGCATCAATGTCATTTTGACTTACTGAGTAGCCATGAGAGTTATGATAATTATCAAGCCTGGGATATGAGATATAAAAAGAAGTTGTAATTAATAATAAAAGAAAAATTACTATAATAGTCTTTATATAAATATTTTTTTCAAGTAATTTTTTAATAAATTTTCTTAGAGTAATCAAGATGAAGGGGATTAAGAATATAAAGGCTATTATTAAAATCCTTTCGGAGTAATTATTTTGTTCGTAATTTATTAAAAAATTAAATGAAATAAATAATTTAGTTAAGATATAAGAAATTAAAAAGCCCCCACTAAGTAAAAGGCTTGAAAAATGGTTTTTGAATTTATCTTTATTTTTAATTGTTGTAACTATTCCAAGTAAAGCTAGAAATAAGACTATAAAAAAGATGTTTCTTTCAATTAAATAGATAAAATTAAGAATAAAATTTTCTTGACCCGGCATAGCAAGTTTTGGGATGATTTGCGAGAAATCAATATGTCTAAAGTTGTTAATTTCCTTAGATTCAAAAAGATAAAAAGAAGCTGGTAGCATTAAACTTGAGATAATGAAAATAGCTGGATAAAATATTTTATTAGCAGTAGATTTATTTATATAAATGATTTTATCTTTTATTATATTAAAACTGATTAATAACAGAAATAAAATTGCAGGGATTCCGGCCAGGGGGTGTATAAAAAAAGTGTTCAGTGCAGTTAGAGACACGACAATTAAATCTTTAGGGTTTTTTGCTGATAGTCCTAATAAGATAGTTATAATTAGAAATAAATAGGATAAATTTTGAGGTACGCTTAGTATGAAATAAGAGTAAGGAATTATTAATAACAGAATAATTGTTAATAAATTAAGCTTTTTATTTTTAAAGAAATTTTTTAAGTAGCGGTAACTTATAAGAGGAATGAATATCGCCGACATTACGGGGACTATTGATTTATTCAATAAAACAATAGAAATGTTAGTTATTTTATGAATTATTACTATAAAGGAATATTGTCCGATATAATAAAAAGGTTTTGGTAATACAAGGCCTTTTTCGTTAATTAACCTAACAGTGGCCCCATGAATAAAGGGATCAAAGCCATAGGCGATTTTATATACAATTAAACAGACTGAAAAAGAAAGGAAATATTGCATTATTATCAGGAATAGAGAAAACTTTGTTTTTTTTACTATTAGAAATATTAGTATTAGAATTGACAGGAAATAAAAAAGAAAGAAGTGGTTGGGTATTTTTTGCCAAGGAGATATAATGGCTTCAGCATTTTGCGCTTTTACGAGTATGGAAATTAAATAAAAATAATTAATTAGATATAAAAATATATAAAAAAAATTTTTGTAGTTTAGTTTATTTTTTTCTGTTTCTGTTTCTGTAATTTCTGATTTGTCTTTTATTTTAATAAGGATTATACTAAAAGTAAGTATAATTAGCACTAAACTCAAAATAGTTCCTATTAAATTTAGGGAATAAGCGTAATAAACCAAGGCTCCAATAATTGAAATTAGACTTATTAGAGATATGGTTATTAGATCAATATTTTTTATTTTAAATTTTGTCATTTTTTATGCTCGATAATAATTTTAAAAAAAGTGATACTATTTTTCCTCATGATAGGTTGCTTGCAAAAACTGTTCTAAAAATTATTCCAAAATCTATAAAACCTA
>CAZJRJ010000047.1:0-7437 GCA_964548635.1 uncultured Gammaproteobacteria bacterium
TTATCGCTATAATCTCAGGGGGTAAAATAGCAATAACTCTGCTCGTATTAGGTCTACCTTTAATGGATATGGTTTGGACAGTTATAAGAAGATTACTTAAAAAACAAAATCCTTTCAAAAATCGAGATCGCAAACATCTGCATCATCGTTTACTAAATTTAGGAATAGGACAAAGGGGAACAGTCTTGATTTTTTATATATTCTCCTTAATTTTTGGGATTTCAGCCTTATTTTTGCAGAGCTTTGGTAAATTTATTGCTTTATTACTCCTTGTAATTATAATGTTTTTAATTGTAAGCCTCTTTAATATTTGGGATATTAATAATAAATAATTAAAATGAAAAATATAAAAACAAAAATTTTTGTTTTTTTAATTTGGACTCTGCTAATCTTTGTAGCAATAGCTTGGCCAGTTTATTCCGAACCAGTCGATAATGGAATAACTATCTATGACAAAGTAGTACATTTTATTTTATTTGGTGTATTTAATGTTTTATTTATATCGTTATGTAAAAGTTTTTTAAATTATAAAAAAATAAAAATATCTTATAAAAAAGTCTATTTTGTTGGTTTTTTAATAAGTTTTATTTATATATTATTGGGTGAATATATCCAAAATTTCATTCCAGGAAGAAACGTTTCTTTTTGGGATGTTGTCTCTGCTTTAGCTGGAGTATTTTTATTCTCTTATATTAGCTTAAAAAATAAATTTTAACTTTTAATATTCTTTTATCTTTGTTATACTATCTATATTATAAATAAATTTTTGCTTATGAATTTAGATAGATGTAAAGATATAATAGGTAATATAAAAGATAAATTTGAAGTATTGGACTACCAAAAAGAGCACCACGAAGAACAGGGAGGACTGGATCTTGAATACATAATCTTTAACTCTCCTTTGGGTAGGGTTAAACTAGAGTTTATTAGTAAGCCCGTAGTATTGGATAAAAAGACCAATTATTCCAGGAGAATAGGTTCTGACGTTAAGGTTGAATATGTTTATAGCGAAGAAGAGAAAACAACAAAAATGGAAGCCTATAAATGGGACGAGTCGAGCGATGACTGGATGAAAATTGACGGGGGGATGTTTGAAGAATAATAATTTTTTAAGAAATGAATAGAAAAACATTTATATTTATAACTCCGATAATAATTTTTTTTCTTTTAGAGTTAATATATTTTAAAATAAATTTTTTTTATATACTGCTGTTTTTAATTAATTTTTTACTGTTTTTTTCACTTAAAAAAATTTCGAATAAGAAAATAAAGGATAAAGAATTCTTGAGTTATTTAATTTTACCGTTTTTCTTTGTTAATGGTTTGATATTATATATATTACTAAAAGAAAGTGTTTATTTAATACATCTATTATTTGTACTATTAATATTTTTTGTTTATTACTATTTGAGACAGCTATATCTTTACAGTCAGGATAAAACAAGTGTCAAATGGGGAAATTTGTCTTTTTACACTTCATATTTGGCATTATTTTTTGTTTTTTCTTTTGTTTTTGGATACAGAAGTTCGTTGTCATCGATCGGTTTTTTGACTATTGTTCTAACAATAGCAACAATAATGCTAACCTATTATATGTTTTGGTCTTATGATTTGAATAAATCTAATAATTTTATTATTATTTTAGTCATAGGAATAATAATGACAGAGCTAGCCTGGGTTTTCTTTTTTTTACCTTTTAACTACAATATAATAGCTTTGATATTAGCCATATTGTTTTATATGATAACTGGTATAACCAGACTATATCTAAAAGAAAGTTTAAACAAAAAGAAAATAAAATTTTATTTTAGCGTTGGTTTCGGCAGTATTTTATTAATTTTATTAACAGCAAAATTTTTCTAATATGAGTAAAAAAGGGAACAACATAATACTAATCTTATTATTATCAGCCTTAATTGGGCTTTGCGCTGGTATAGCCGGAGAACTTGTGGCCAGGCAATATATACTAAATAATTTATATAACATTCCGTTTTTTAATGAATTTGAATTTTCCCAAGGAAACCTAGACCAACCAAATTTTATAATTAAAGATGCTAAAAAAATAACTATAGAACAAAACGTTAAAATCAAAAAAACTATAGATGGCTTAGAAAAAAGTTTAGTTGGGTTTTTTAAGAAAAAAATTAAAACCAGCGATGATTCAAAAATTTTTTATGAACTAAAAAATTCATTAGCTCAAGGTTTTATCATAACAACCGACGGATGGATAATAAGTGAATTGGATATTAATAATTTGGGTGAAAAAAATATTATAGATAATTACGTAGTAATAGATAATGAAGGTAATATTTATTCTATAGATAAAATTAAAAAAAGTTTGTATAACTCATTTGTGTTTCTTCACCTAGAGGACGCAAAAGAGCTTCCAGTTAGACAAATAGTTGAAGAAAAGGAAATAACAGAAGGAGAGCTGATTATTATTAAAGATTGGAAAGGTAAAAATTATCTTAGCTACATTAGTGAAAAAAAATCAAACGAAAACATGATAAAATCAAGTGATTATTTTTTCAAAGAATTTATACTTACAGGACAACCTCAAAATTATTTTGAAGAAGCTTTTGTTTTTGATATAAATGGAGGAATTATAGGATTTGTTTCAACAAATGATATTATTTATTCTGTTAATAACTTTAAGACTTCTTTTAATAATCTATTATCAGAAACAGAAAATAATAATCCAACTCTAGGATTAAATTATATAGATCTATCTGGAGTTGTTTTTAAAGAAAAAGTAAAAGATAGGGGTGCACTAATATATTCTGATAACAATGGTCTGGCAATAAAGGAAGACTCTCCTGCCTATAAAGCTGGTTTACAAGAAGGAGATATAATTGTTTCTATAAATAATGAGGAAATCAATAAAAACAATAGTTTAAATACACTTATACATAAACATGCCTCCGGTGAAAGTATTTTGCTAAAATATCTAAGAAATGATCAAGAAAAAACAATCGAAATAACTTTAGAATAAACTTATTTTTTAATTTTTATGAAGACAAGATCAATAAAAGATGATATTGAAAAAATAAAAGGGAAGAAGGTTTTATTAAGGGTTGATTTTAATGTTCCCATCAAAAATGGAGCAATTGATGATGAAACTAAAATAGTTTCAAGTCTATCCACGATAAGATTCTTACTTAGGTATAATTGTAAAATAATTTTAATAACCCATCTGGGTAGACCCGGTGGAAAAAGGGTTAAAAATTTATCCAATTTAATTTTAGCTGAAAGATTAAATAAAATTCTTAAGGAAGGCGAAGATAAAGATGATAGTGTAAAATTTATTAATACTTGGTCAGATAAAAAGATAAAATCTAAAATTGAAAAAATAAAAGAGAGGGAAATTGTTTTTTTAGAAAACTTAAGATTTAAGGAAGAGGAATTAAAGGATGATAAGAATTTTGCTAAATTTTTAGCAAAATTAGCCGATGTCTATATAAATGATGCTTTTTCTGTCAGCCATAGAAAACACGCCTCTATAAGCTCTGTTAAAAGTTATCTCCCTTCTTATCCGGGATTTTTAATGGAAGAGGAGATGAAAAATTTGGATTATTTGAAAAAATCCAAAAAACCTTTGATTTTAATAATGGGTGGTAAAAAAATTGAAACAAAAATAGCATTAATTGATAATTTTAAAAAAAGATCACATAAAATACTTCTAGGTGGGGCTTTGGCCAATAACTTCATAGCGGGAAGTGGTCTCAATGTGGGCAAATCCTTAGTTGATGAAAAAAATATAAAATTAGCTAAAAAGATTCTAAAAGATTCTTCTGATAAATTGATTTTTCCTATTGACGTGGTGATAAATAATAAAAAAGATGGAAGTGGAAAGACAGAAGTGAAAGATGTAAATGACATAAAAGATGGTGATTATATATTTGATATCGGCCCAGAGACAATTAGAATCTATGCCAAATTTATTAAAAATGCTAATACACTAATATGGAATGGTCCAATGGGCTGGTTTGAAAAAAGAGCGTTTAATCAGGGAACTCTAATTATAGCCAGACTGCTAGCCTCTCGTTCTACTGGAAAAGCTTTTGGAGTTGCTGGTGGAGGCGAAACCGTTGAAGCATTAAACCAAAGCAAGATGAAAGATTACGTAGATTGGGTTTCAACGGGAGGTGGCGCTATGTTAGCTTATTTAGGAGATAAAAAAATGCCTGGGTTAAAAAATTTAATTAAAGATTGATAATAAATTATAAATATGAAAAATAAAATTAAAGAGTTAAAAGCAAGAGAAATCCTAGATTCTAGAGGAAATCCTACTGTTGAGACTTTTATAATATTGGAGAATGGAGTCAAATCAAAAGCCAGCGTTCCCTCAGGGGCCTCGACTGGCACACATGAGGCTCTAGAGCTTAGAGATGGAGACCAGAAAAGATATGGAGGTAAGGGCGTCTTAAAGGCTGTGGATAATGTAAATAAAATTATTTCTAAAAAATTAAAGGGGGTAGATATAACAGAACAAGAGAAAATTGATAAAATAATGATAGACCTAGATGGGACTAGCAATAAAAGAAATTTAGGTGCAAATGCAATACTTTCTGTTTCCTTGGCATCAGCCCGAACTGCATCTGTTTCTGAAAACATGGAATTATACGAATATATAGGTAGAACCTATAAATTTAGCCGTAAAAAATATTTTCTTCCAACCCCTTCTTTTAATATTTTTAATGGAGGTAAACACGCTGACACAAATCTTGATTTTCAAGAATTTATGATAATACCTTTGGATAAAAATAAAACTTTTAAGGAAAAAGTACAAATGGGTTCTGAAATTTTTCATTTACTAGGTGACGTTTTGAGAAAAGCCGGATTTGATACTGATGTAGGAAATGAGGGTGGTTATGCGCCTAATATTAGTTCTAGCATCCAGGCTATTGAACTTATAATTTCGGCAATATTAGATGCTGGCTATAAACCAGGAAAAAACGTAGGAATTGGCACAGATGTGGGCTCTTCTGAATTGTATAATTCAAAAACCAAACAATACATCTTTAGATTAGATAATTTTTATTTTGATAATAATAATTTAATAGGTCTTTATTATGAATGGTTTAAAAAATACCCAATTATATCGATAGAAGATGGCCTGGCAGAAGACGATTGGGAGGGATGGCAAGAACTAACCAAGGAATTGGGAAGTGAGATGTTATTAATAGGGGACGATCTCTTTGTTACTAATATTAATCGACTTAGAGAAGGTTTAAAAAAGAATGTTGCCAATACTATTTTAATAAAACCGAATCAAGTAGGGACTCTTAGTGAGACAATAGAGTGTTTAAAATTAGCTCAAAAACATAATTATAAAATAATGATTTCTCATCGTAGCGGAGAAACCTGTGATAATTTCATCGCTGATTTAGCAGTAGCCACCAGGGCAGAATATATTAAATCAGGTTCACTTTCGAGGAGTGAAAGATTGTCAAAATACAACCGATTAATGGAGATAGAAGATGATTTAAAGGAAAAATCAAAAATATAATTATGAAAAAAAAGAATGCAAATCTACCTTTGATTTTAATTGTTTTAGACGGATGGGGATTGTCCTCGCAAAAAGAGGGAAATTCAATATATTTGGCAAAAACTCCTTTTATAGATAGTTTATATAAAAATTATCCCAATACTAAGCTTAAAGCACACGGTAAATTTGTAGGACTTCCCTCTGATCAGGTCGGTAACAGCGAAGCTGGTCATATGAATATTGGAGCTGGACGAATAATAGAACAAGATTCGGTAAGAATAAACGCCAGTATAAAAGATAAAAGTTTTTTTGAGAATGAAAGTTTTGAAAAGGCTATAAATAATGTCAAAAAGAATAATTCCAATCTCCATTTAATTGGCCTCCTTTCAGATAAATCAAGCCCTCATAGCGAAACTAAACATTTAGAATCTTTGTTGAAATTGGCTCGTGACGCAAAGGTGAAAAACACCTACCTTCACATTTTTACTGATGGCAGAGATTCCTTTAGATATCAAGCTTTAAAGCTTATAACTAAACTAGAGAAAAAATTGAAAAAAAATGAAAAGATAGCTACTGTAATGGGCAGATTTTACGCCATGGATAGGAAAAAAAAGTGGGAAAGGACTGAAATGGCCTATGATTTTTTAGTGTCTGATCAAGGCAAAAAAGAAAACAATATTCAAAACGCAATTATTGAAAATTATAATTTAGGTCATACTGATGAATTTATCAAACCTTTTATTAATAAAAAGATTTCTAGGGAAAGCAGAATTAATCACAAAGATAGTGTGATTTTTTTTAATTTAAGATCAGACAGGGCTAGGCAATTAACCAAACCTTTTGTTCAAAAAAATTTCAATAAATTAAATCCAGACTCATTTAAAAGAATAAAAATATTAAAAAACATAGTTTTTGTAGCTATGACTAACTTTGGACCAAGTTTAGGAAGTGTTTTAACCGCCTTTCCCGAAGATCCCATAAAAGACACTCTGCCGAAGGCTTTGGGAAATTTAAAACAACTCTATATAGCTGAATCAGAAAAATATGCTCACGTGACTTATTTCCTAAATGGTGGGTACGATAAAAAAATAAACAATGAAGATTATTTTATCATAAAATCACCCATGGTTAGATCCTATGATAAAACACCTGGGATGAAATCGAAAAATCTTACCAATAAAGTAATAAAAGAATCAAGTGATTACGACTTTATTTTTTTAAATTTAGCGGCCCCCGATATGATTGGGCACACAGGTAATTTAAAGGCCGGAATTAAATGTTGTGAAATTATAGATGAATGTTTAATGAAGATAGTAAACCATTATTTAAAAATAGACGGGACGATCATAGTAACCGCTGATCATGGCAATGTTGAAAAATTATTTGATGTAGAAAGTGGCAGAATAGACACGAAACACACAAAAAACCCAGTACCTTTGATAATAATAAATAAAAGATTAGATAATTTGGGGTTAAAAAATAATGGTAAATTATCCAATATTAGCCCGACAGTATTAAATCTCCTTGGTATCAAAAAACCAAAACTGATGAGAGAAGATAACCTGATTAAAAAATAATTATGAATGATAAAAAAAGAGATAAAAACAATTTACTAGTTCTCATCACCCTTGATGGATGGGGTATTGAGGGTATAAAAGATGAGGATGTTTTTAACTTATCCAAAACTCCAAATATTGATAAAAATATATCCATGTTTCCATCTACAACACTTAATCTGAGGAAAAACACAAATGACTTTATCTATGAAAAAGATTTATCAGAATTTGGCTATTATTCTATTGGGGCTGGAAGAGAAGATTATAAAAATTTATCTAGAATTGATAAATTAATAGAGAATAAAAAATTTTATAAAAATAAAATTTTAATAAAGGCTATTAATAATACAAAAACACACAGTAGCAAGCTTCATGTAATAGGTCTATTATCGG
>CAZJRJ010000048.1:0-7414 GCA_964548635.1 uncultured Gammaproteobacteria bacterium
ATAAAATAAAATAAGCGAATTCATTAAAAATTTATTTAACAACTATAATGTTATTATATCGCAGTAAAAGACTAATGTCAATTAATAAAAAATCGTAAAAAGAGCTAAAAATGCTTGACATATTTATAAAAAAATGATATAAAATTAGGTTAAATCATTTTTTAAATCTGCAAAAGAAAGGAGGTGAACAACCGATAAAAGAGTGCTTTTGAAAAAGTATATTTACCCTAAAAAATTAATGGAAGGAAAAGAAAATGAAAAAAATGATGTGTTATTTGACAATTATTATTATCACAATTTTTACCGATCATGCCACCTGGGCCGACACTTCCGGCGAAGTTACGACCAATCCCTATTTTAACTGGGGTGATCAAGCCGTCGGCAATGGAGGCTATGGAGATCTCGCGATTTCCGGAAACTACAATCTGACAGGAGAAATATCAGAGGGATATGCTGAGGTTAACGGATATGTCTACGGAGAAACCTCTATTGGCACGGCAGTAAACGAAGATGGATTTCTGTCGAATTCTTCTTTTGGATTTGCTGAAATGTCCGGAACCTCTCAGGCTCTGTCTGGTGAAGGCACCCTAAACCTTAATATTACAGGGAATTTAGGAAACTGGAGTCAAATCGGCAGCGATACAAACAACTTCTCGGCCGCCTATCATGAAACCAACCTTAGTGCCTCTTCACAAGAAACCCAGGGCACCACTTTAACTGGCGATGCACGCCTATCAGGTTATGCCTACTCTTCTGAAAGAGATGGCATAGAAGTAGGTGGTTTCCACTCCGAATTTACAGGAAGTATCTCTGGAATGGCAACCGTCAACGGTGGAGTGGAAACGAGTTCCACCAAAAGCGCAGGGGGTATTAATTCAAGTTCAATGACCTCCACGGTTACCGGTCTTGAAATTATGAACGGCCAGTATGCGGAAGGATTTGGTGAAAGTCAAAGCTTTGCCGAATATGGTGAAAGTGGTGCTTTTGGGTCAGCTATGGCCCATAGTTACACAATCATCGGAGATATTCCTCCCGCGACACCGTAAACTATAAACAATTATGACAATAGGAGGCACTTTGCCTTCTTAATCTAAGAGGCAAAGTGCCTCTTAAAGAAAGGGGAAAAAATGAAAAAAGAAATTATTTTTCTAACCGTTGTTATGTTTTTTGCCTTCGTGACCTGAGCTGAAGGAAATGACCAAAATGAAGCGTCGGCCCAAGCTATCTACAGTCCGACTCTCAACAGCACCAACTATGGTGCTCAATTTGCTTATGCAGGCGGTCTCCCGATTCTACCAGAAGGAGCTGGGGCCAGAGCAATACCCAATTCAGAAACGAAAATTTTCAAGCCCGAAGGCTTAGAGGACATTCCGGTTAATATACTGGAATCAAGAAGTCGAGGTTGGAATGTTTTCTCCACTCCTTATCAGGCCTCAATTTGGTTCAAGGAGAAAGAAAACCAAGACAATATCAACCTCCTCTCTGGTGTTCCTCAAAATACCAGACTACTCGGCCAGGTTCGAATTACCGACCATGGGGACTACGCTCCCCTAGAAGTTGTTAAACAGGTTCTTTATTATAGTAAGGACCTGACTCACACTTCTAACGTGTTATTATTACAGCGTAAAATTCCGGTAGCGCGAAGCAACAGTCAAGGCATAGGAGCCAGTTCAGTAAAGGCTGGTCTACAAGATCAATATAGTGAAGCATTGACTGTTTCCGGGAGTGGTTTGATATCACAAAGCGAGGGGTGGGTCGACTATGGGGTGGAAATCACCGCCCTATGTTATGAAGACCTACCCGAAGGCGTGGCCACTCTACCCTTTTGCCAAAGCAGCGAAGAAGAACTTAAAACAGTGGCAAAAAGGTTGGAAGAAATTTATAAACCAGGTAAAAAGATTTATTTTGTTTCCTATTATTTACAAAACGAAACAAAAAAAGAAGCCCTGGACCGCGCCCAAAAAACAGCACAAAAAATGGCCGGAAGAGTTGATCAAAACCTACTTCAAAACTTCCAATTAATCACACCGCCATATAGTCCTGCTGGCATTAAAGTAACGGAGAATAAAATCATTGACCTAATCGTTGCTAATCAAGGCTTCCAGGTCAACAGCAACCCGCACATTCGAATCAATCAGATTAAAAAATAATTTTTTCAAAAAGGATGAAGGGAAAAAAGAGATGAAAATAAAATTTTATTTAGCAATTTTTTTGACAATAATTCTCGTGGGGTGTGCTTCTACACCACAACGAATTGGAAACGCAGGAATAAACGGAGCAACTTCTTTTCTTCCAGTTCAAAACGAAGCAGACACACTGGAAGGAAAAACCTGCCAACCTACAGTTAGCGTCGTTGCTCAAAAAAATATGTTCGAAAGCAATGATGAAGCAACAAAAACCAAAAAACCTGCTTCTAGTTTAACTATAGAAGACAGAGTTCTCCAATTAGAAACTATGGTCGGAGAACACGAAAAAAGAATTTCTGATCATGATCAGAAAATATCGAACGTCATGTCCAAACTGGCTCGAAACTATCGTTTTCTGGCTGATATTAGAAACAGGCCAGAAATAATTTTAAACCAAACAAACGACACCCGTGCAAATAAATTAAAAATGTTAAAGGTGACGTTTTACGTCGGAAGAAATAATCTCTTCGAAGAAGAAAGAAGCAAAATCGACGAGATAATAAATCAAAACCCCGATATGAAGTCAAAAATAATTATCGGCGCCACTGATCCGAGTGGCACAACGGAAGAAAACAAAAACCTGGCACAGGCAAGAGCAAATGCTTTTAAAGAATACCTCGCCTTAAAAGGTATAAATGTTTCCGAAACCAAGGTCATCCTTGAAATCGGAACGTTTAAGTATGGGTCTTGTGACTCTGAAAACAGAGTCGCAATTCTCTACTATGAATGACAAAAACCCCGAAAAGCAAATTTATAAAAAACTGCTTTTCGGGGTTTTTTATTTTAAAACTATATATTTTTTTTTTCTAAATATTTCACTAATAAATTCAAATATTTTTTTGCAGATTCAACGGGTGCCTGACTTTCTAGATCTTGTTCTGTTGAAAATTCTTGTATAGCAAGTAAAGCGTCTCCTATTCTTCCACTATCAACACCCTCTAAACTATTTGAACCCGCTATCTTCACTAACTCCTCATAAGCATAATCAGCGAACAAACCATTTGGTATGTTTTTATTTTTTATAAATTCAAGTAAATTTTCAACTTTTTTTTCCGAATCACCAGACCCTTCAAAAATATCAGAAAAACCTTTTTGATACTGAGACTTTTCGATGATTCCGTTTATACTATTTTTTGCCAATTGAACATCTCGACCATTATTTAAATTATCAAAATCAGTTTTTAAAACAACCTTATCTCTTTCAGAAAGTTCTTTATAATAATCTTGATCCTTTAAATAATCTTCAAATTTTTCCAAACTTTCAAAACTCCTGCCACCCAACATTACCCTTGATTCCCCCTCTAATATTTCTGGCGGTATTTCTTCATTAATTTCTATGTCACCCTCTTTTTTACTTTCTACATCATCCGTTTCTAATTTTCCGTAGTCTTCACTTCCGTAATCCTCTTTTTCATTATCCAAATTTTCATTCAACCAACTATTAGCTTTTTCAATATTATCTGGATTTAAATCCAAATTTGGACTTACTCCAAACGTGCTATCATCTCCTAAATTAATTCCGCCTGGACCGTCTAAGGAAAACTTAAGCTGGCCTGAATCTTTTGTTAAAAACAAATCATAACCGTCTTTAAAGTCTTTTATTTTATATAATCCATCATCATAACTAAATTGTTCCGAAGATATAGGTTTATTAAAAATACTAGCCAATGACTCTCTAACATTACTACTGTTTAATAAATTAAAGACGGCTTGTCTTTTTTCCTCAGAAAAGACAAATAATTGTTTAAAATTATCTAAAACCTTTTCTGGACTAGCTCCAGTATCCTTACTTAAATCTAAAATATCTTTTGCTACTTTACTGGGCTCTGCCCCCGTATCTCTACATAAATATTTTATTTTCTCAGCAAGCACAGGATTCTCTAAATTAACATCTTCTGCCTTAAAAACAGGGGGTTCATTTATTGCAGCTGTACTAATATTTTCAAAATTAGCCTTATCTTGAATTGCCTGAGCTGACAAAGCTGTAGTAACAATGTCATCTTTTAATAAATTTGGATTTTCATTAAGATAATCTGCCAAAGCTTTATCTGCTTCATTTTCAATATTTATACCCAGCTTTTCTAATTCCCCATTTTTAAAAATTCCTGTTTCAATATTTGCAATTTTCTCTGGTTGTTCTTTTTTATATCCGTATTCATATTCTTCTCTATTTTTACTCTCTTCAAAAACGCTAGCCTCCCCATGGGACTCTTGAGACACAAATTCACCCTTTTCATTTTTAAAATGCTCCTCTATCTCTAGTTTCCCACTCGCGTTGTGTTTTAAAACATAGGCCGACTTATCAATACCACTTGTTCCCACCCTAACCTCAGAGCCAGTCTCAGCGTTTGTATAGCCAGAATGTATAGCTATTTTATGAGCTTCTCTTCCTGCCCATTTTTCAACCTCTTCAACATTATTAGCATCACCCTCAAAACCAAATTCTCCTGGATTGGCCTTTAATTGCCTAATTAAAGCGTGCTCTACACCCTCGCCCTTCCTTATAATTGCATCTTCTGCAACCACTTCCGTTGCTGTCACCTCTACCCCCACTCCCTTAGCTAACACATTTTTTTCAACGTCCGCTACTTCTCCAGACGTTTCTACTGTCGCTGACTCATTCACACCTACCGTCTCTGCTATTGTTGAATTTGGAATAGGAGCAAATGGATCAGGAGTAAATTTTTCAGGGTCTTTATTCTCTGCTTCTCCTATTAATGAATTATCTCCTTCTGTCATGACTGTATCAGAATGATTTATTGTTGGCTTGACCACCTCAACTCTATTTGACTTATGAATAGGACTCCCTGATTGTATTTTTTCTACTTGAACATCATCACTGTTCCAATGTTTTATTACTTCCCCTAATTCTCTGACCAAATCATCACCAAAAAACCCAGCAGCCAAACCGCCCAAGACCTGTAAATCAATTTTTGTTATTCTATTTAATTTATCTTGTGTGTATTTATCTTTTAAGTTTTGTTCCAATTGATCAGAATAATTAGAAATAAAACTTTTAACATTTTTAATTTTTTTAACATTTTCTTCATCAATTTTGTCTATTTCTATTTTTAATAAAGAGTGCTCGGTTGGATTTTCCGTTTTAAACTTATCGTCTAATAATTGAGTTTTTGCCGCCATAACTAGATTACCAAACTCTCTGGAATCTTTCTGGTTATTGGGGTTTATTAAATCTTTAGCACAAATTTGTTTTTCCTTTATAAAATTTCCTGCAAAATCACCTAATTTCATTCCTCCATATCCCATTAAAATATTTCTAACAACCGGTAGGCCACGTGCCACGGCTCCCATTCCAACAAAAACAGCTGAAGTTGTCGCCTTCTCCCTAGCACTGTCTCCACCTTTTAAATACTTTGATCCCAAAGTAGCGTCCCAAGCTTTTCCAATGTTCGATCCAGCTCTGTCAAAAAAACCTTTTTTTCTATTTTGAAATTTTTCAGCTACAAGTAGATTTTCAAAATTTATTTTATTTAAAATTGAAGTGCTTTTTAAGATATTTTCTCTTTCTTCTTTACCTACCTTTAAATTTTTTAAATAAATTTCTAGTTGTCCTTGATTTAAACCATCTAACTTAGAATATGATAAATCTAATTTTGTTTTATGATTAGAATCTGAATCTAAATAATTATCTCTAGCCCCTTCTAAATCTTCTTCAGCTGATGAAATATTTTCCTTTTTATTATCAATCTGATTCTGCTTATAAGTAGCTATTTCTGCGATTATATTATTTATAAAATTTTCCCTATTTGGAAGATTTTCTAATTCTAGCTTAACTTCATTTATTGAAGATTCTAATTTTTTACTACTTACTTGCCCAGTTCTATAGCTCTCTAAAACACGAAGAGCTCCAACAGAAGCAACACCAAGTCCAGCAAAAAGGCCAACCCCTCCAGTTGCCATTCCAACTCCTAAACCAGCCCCCATATACGCAGTTATTTTTCCACCAGTTTTGGCAAGCTTTTTTTTCATACTCTCACTACCAGCGACTTTATTACGAGCCTTTTTTTCAATTATTTGTAATTGATGGTCAAATATTTCACCTATATCAAAAGAAGGCAAACCAGTGCTTCTAGATATTTGTTCAAAAATTTCATTTTTCTCACTTTTAATCAAATCATCAGATTCTTTTAATAAATCTGTTAATTCAGAAACTTCATCCAACATTTTTACGTCCTTCCTAATCTTATCTGGATTGGCTACTTTAACCTGCTCTTCAATTTCAATATCAGTTAAACTAGTTCTTGTTTTTAATTTAACAAAATTAATTGAATCCTTTAAAGATATATTTTTAGGAATATCTTCAGGAGAAATACTTTCTAAAGACACGACCTCACCCTTTTTTGATTCTAAAGAACCTAAATCCAAAAGCCCCTCATTGTCTTCACCTTCTTTTCCGGGCTGCGTTATTGTCTCTTTATCAACGGGCTCTTTCTTTTTCTTTACTAAGCCCTTGTGTAAATCGGCCATAGGTCCATCTTTTTGCCCATCTAAAACCATTTTCTTTGACCTCGTCTCTCTTATATCCCTTTCTGCCTCTTTAAATCTATTTTGAAGATCTTCTGTTGTCATATCAATATTAAGATCTTCTAATTTATTTTCTATACTTCTTATATCAGAGTCCTCAAGGGCACCCTGATCTTTTAGCTTTTTTAAAATTTCTTTATAGTGCCCTCTTAAATTTTTAAGAGCTTTTATTTTAGCAGGAACAAACTTAAGATCACTATCTTGTTGTTCTTTTTTTATTAACTTTATATAGTCCGTTTCTTTAATACTCTCTCCTTTAAGCTCATCTTTAGCTTCTCGACCCGTTTTTTCAATTTCCTTCTTTGCTCTAGAAGCAGCCTCAGAGGCCCGTTTTTTTTCTTTTGGAGTACTAAGTGGACTATTTTCAACAAGAGAAACTCTGGAGTCGCCTCTTTCTACGGCGTCTTCCTCATCTTTATCAATTTTTCCTTCTGTTTCAATTATCAACTCCACCTTTTTTATATCTTTTTCTATATCTTTAAAACCTTCCTCGATAACATCATGTGTCGAATAAATTTTAATTTTCTTCAATTTTTCCTCTATGGCAGGGATTTCTGACCTTCCTTTATTTTTTAACTTTTTTAAAATTTCACAAGAATCTTTTGTTTTTTTTACAAAAACTTCTGTTTCTGCCTTTAAAATATTTTCATTACTTGGATTTTTAATCTTACTTAATTTTTCCT
>CAZJRJ010000049.1:0-7393 GCA_964548635.1 uncultured Gammaproteobacteria bacterium
AGGAATTCTATCCTCCTTAAGACCGACAACCCCAGATCCATCCCAATTTTCATGGTGACAAAGAATTGCTCTGATCATTTCTTCGTCTATGAGTCCAATCTCTCCAATCTTTTCTGCGATACAAGCTCCCAGCCCTGGATGATTACCAAGTAAACGCTCTTCATCTTCTGAAAGGAAATCAAACTTTAAAATTAAATCTGGAAAAAAGACTTCCCCGAGATTCATATAACGGTTTAAAATAATCATATCAATATAAAGTGCTTCATTGCTGTAACAAAAAGTTCTGATAATTTCCTCCGCCCTATCTCTGTGCCCAGGTTTTAATTCTTCCAATTTACAAAAAAGTTCTTCCACATTAAAAATTGATACTAAGTCTTCTAATTCTTTTTTTAAAGTGCTCATTTTCCCCTCCTTTTTCTTTTTATTTATTGTTTTTCCTCGACTTTATTTTTTACCAAATTTATGAAAAAATGTCAAGTCTATGCACTCGACCATGTTATAGTTGACACTATTGAGGACAAACATGAAAAAATATAGAAGAAAAATGTGGGAAATAGATATTGGGAAGAATATATCTAAAAAATGTGCTAATATCGATAGATTTAATAAATTAATAAAAAAATCTGTTGATATTATGCAAACTAAAGCAAATAATAAGTTAAATCCATTTAATTATCCATTATCGGATGAGGCCAAAAAGAGGTTAAAATGGATGTATATAATTCATTTTGAATGTAATGGAAAAATAGCTCGAGCGTCTAGAAAAATTGGAGTATCTAGGCAATGGTTATCAAAAATACATAGTGCATGGATTGGGGCAGACAAAGATCCAATTTCATTAGAGCCAGAATCAAAAGCCCCAAATAATACTAGTAGTAGAAAAAGAATTAATAAGAAAATTGAAAATAAGATTATTAAGGTTAGAAAAGAATATCATTGGGGTAAGGATAAACTGATAACGGTTCTAGAGAGAGATTATAATATTCAAGTTGGTACATCTACTATTAATCGGTATTTAGATAAACATGGATTATTGGATGTTAAAATATCAAATAGAATTAAAAACGCTCACAAAAATAAAAAGATAGAGCAAAAACAGAAATGCCGTCCACCTGAAAAAATAAAAGATTACAAACCAGGCGCATTGGTTGAAAAAGACATGAAATTCATAATAAAAGGCGATAAGTTCATAAATACAGATAAATACAAAGCTAAAGAAAATTTCTGGTATCAACACACTGTTCTCGATTCATTTACCAGAATAAGAACTATTGGATTAGCTCGTAATAGTTCGAGTGAAGTTGCTGTTGCAATTCAAAAGGAATGTGAAGATAGATTTCCATTTGAAATAGCATGTGTTAATACTGACAATGGGGCAGAAAATGAAAAAGATTTTGACAACTATTTGAATGATAGTAAAATTGTTCATTTTTATTCCAGATCAGGAACACCGACTGATAATCCAAGAGTTGAGCGTTCACATTTAACAGACGAAGTTGAGTTTTACAAACATGGCAATATCTACAAAACTTTTAATACACAAAAACAGAGGATAGCAAATTGGGAAAATACTTATAACAACATCAGGCCTCACCAGGCGCTAGGTAATTTAACACCAATAGAATTTTATGGGCTATGGAAAAAGAATCCTGGAGAGGCGTACAAAATAGCAGAAAAATGGAAGAATTATTTAAAAAGACAGAGTAAACGATTAGCTAATTCTAGGAAGATGAAAAATAGAAAAAAAATAGCCAAATTAATGAATCAAATAGATACAAAACTAGCTAATTCTTATAAATAAAAGTGTCAATTATGTTCATGGACTTGCACATACACCTTTGAGTTTTATTAATATTTATTTGTATTTTTTATGTATTATTCGTCAATTATGATATTTAAACGTTAAAGCTCTTGACATTATTTTGGATTGTGTTAGTCTTTAAGCAAATAAATTTGTTCTTTCTAAGCAGATGGTGGTATCATTTACAAAAGATATGAAAAGATTGTTTTCGCTTTAGACCCCTCATTTTCAATTTTTAAATTGAAAACAATTATTAGCCTAACTGCATGTACATAGCGGGATTTTTCCCCCAATCCTTTTTTATCCCGCACCCCCCCCCAAGCCCTCTGTTTTTATAAAGAGGGCTTTTTTATTTGCTTTTTTAACTTTGTTTGTTTATACTCTTGCCAATTTTAAATTGTTTTGTTATTATTAGATAAAATATTTTCCTGCTTCCTTGAAGGCAGTTTATTTTTTTATTAAACTTCATGCGCCGTTAGCTCAGTTGGTAGAGCAGCAGCCTTTTAAGCTGATGGTCGCAGGTTCAAATCCTGCACGGCGCACATTTAAAATATATATATCTTTGTCATATATATTTTAAGATGAGCACCGTGTGGTAATGAGAATCTGTTTTTGGTGTTGGGGCTTCCGCCCCTTCAAATCCTGCACGGCGCACTTCGTAATATAATAGTTTTGTATGAGCAAAGAAGTTGATATTAGGATGCATACGGCTGAACATTTATTAAATGGAACTATGGTTAAACTTCTGGGAAGTGACCGTTGTTTTAGTGCTCATATTGAAAAGAAAAAATCTAAGTGCGATTATTATTTAGACGAAGATCCGGGAGAAGACAAAATAAAACTAGTTGAAGATAAGGTTAACGAAGTTATAAAAGAAGATTTGCCAATTTTAGAAAAGTTTATTAGCTTAGAAGAAGCAGATAAAAGATTTGATTTAAAAAGAGTTCCAGATTCAGCTCTTGATCAAGATAAAATAAGAATTATTGAAATAGGGGGCTATGATGCCGCAACTTGCAAGGGCCCTCATGTAAAGTTTACTTCAGAAATAGGTGAATTTAAAATAATTTCTTACGATTTTAAAGATGGAATCTTAAGAATTAGATACAAATTAATTTAATATACGCCACCTTAGCTCAGATGGTTAGAGCGACTGTTTTGTAAACAGTAGGTCGTCGGTTCGACTCCGACAGGTGGCTCAGACAGAAAAACTCCTGCTTTTGTAAAAGCAGGAGTTTTTTAATAAAATAAAAAAGGTTTAAAAAATAGTTTTAGAATTTAACAGAGGATTCTAGGGATAATCGTTTAACAGGGGGGTTAGTAGAAATAAAATATTAAAAGTTCTTTGGAAAAAAGCAATAATTGTGTTAAAATTAGAATATAAAATTTTACTTAATTTAAATTAAAATAATAATTTATGAAAAACTTGAGTGATGATCAAAATAAAAGAGATCCTAAAAAGTTTTGGATGGATTGTAACCTCTCTGTTGTTATAGTTTTGGCTTTTGGTTTAGCTTCCACCCTTATTATTGGTTTTTTATTTTATGGAACTAATAAATACGATGTTAAAACAAAGATTTCTGGAGAGTTAAGTTTAAATAAAGAAAAGGTTGATGATTGGCAATATGGTAGTGACGAATCTGTTGAAGATATTAACAGCATTAATACTGGAAATATTAATTTTGGTATGTCAGCGGAGTCAGCCACTAAACTGGGAGGGTCACCCTCTGACTTGGGTTTATCTGTAGGTGGGGCTAAAGACATTAATAATTTTAGAGACAACATAGAAAATGACTACTTGCCCCTAACTTCCGATATCACTTATGAGGGTCTTTTTTATGATTATTATTTTGATACAGGAAAGAGCAAGGAATGTTCCGATCTTTTTTGTCCTTCTTATTCCATGGCTGTCTCAGAGGATCCAATTTCTGGAGAAGAAGAGTATTACTTATCAGTAGGACTTAACTCTGGTATAAAGGAATCTGATTTTGAGAGAAAAAAGCTTAATTTGGTTGTAGTTTTGGATATTTCTGGATCAATGATTTCTTCTTTTAATAGTTATTATTATGATCGTTTTCGAAATATGAATAATACTAAAGAAGATAATGGTGAGCTTAAGTCTAAAATGCAAGTAGCTACAGAGTCAATTAACTCTCTTTTAGACCATTTAAATAAAGACGATAGGTTTGGAATGGTTCTATACGATAGCAGTGCTTATTTAGCAAAACCTTTAAACCCAGTAGTGGAAACCGATATAACTGCCATAAAAGATCATATTTCTGAATTAAGTCCAAGAGGAGGAACTCAAATGTCAGCTGGAATGCAAGAGGCAACTAAATTATTTGAAGAATATAAAGATATTAATACAGATAAATATGAAAATAGGATAATATTTTTAACAGACGCCATGCCTAATATGGGCGAAACAAGCGAAGAGGGTCTTTTAGGAATAACAAAATCTAATTCTCTTGATAAAGTATATTCTACATTTATAGGTATAGGTGTTGATTTTAACACTGAATTAATAGAGGCTATTACTAAGATTAGAGGAGCTAATTATTATTCTGTACATTCTCCAGAAGAATTTAATGAAAGAATGGATGATCAGTTTGAATACATGGTTACACCTTTGGTTTTTGATTTAAATTTAACATTAGAGGCCGATGGTTATGATATAGAAAAGGTCTACGGTTCTCCAGGGGCTAACGAGGCAACTGGTGAAATTATGAAAGTAAATACACTTTTCCCATCAGCCATAGAGGGTGGAGAAACAAAAGGTGGTCTAGTTCTTCTTAAATTAAATAAAATTTCAGATAACGCTAGTTTGAATCTGGAGGTGAGCTATGAAGACAGAAACGGCAAGAAGTATCAAAATCAGGAAAATATTGATTTCCCTAATAAAAATAATTTTTATGACAATCTTGGCATAAGAAAAGGAATATTGCTTTCAAATTATGCGGATTTGATAAAAAATTGGATTAGAGATGAACGTGTCAGTCAAGCTGATGAAAAGCCTATTCTTCCTTTAATTGATATGGAAGAGGGGATAGTTCTTTCTAGGCCTTTCCCAATTGAGCTGGGTAAATGGGAAAGACAGTCCTTGCCCTTGGAAGTTTCGGGTGATTACAAGGATTTATTTAAAGAGTTTCTAAATTATTTTGAAGAGGAAATGGATAATTTAGGAGATGATAGTCTTGAGCAAGAAAGGGAAATATTAGAAAAATTAATAAAATAATATATGGAAGATAGAAAAAATAAAAGGAGTAAGGCTGATCAGTTTACTTACTTTGGTCTTATTGCCGGGGGCTTAATTGGCATATTTATTTTTTGGTTAAATCAAGGCGTTTTTGCTCTACTTATTCCATTTTTAGGCGGTGTTCTCGGCCTTATTTCAGGTTATTTATTTGATAAAAGAATCGAGATAGAAAGTAAAAAAAGACTTTTTAAAAACAAGGTTTAAGAAATAGAAAATTGTAGAATAAAAATATAAAAAGCGCGGAGATATCTCTGCGCTTTTTATATTTTGTAGTCCGTATTCTCGCTTCGGCGGGATCACCGGTAAGTTTGATTTAGTAGAATTAATTTTATTTTTTACGCCTAATCATCTTTTTATCTTCGTCTGCAGGGGTTCTTAGCCCATATCGTGCTACTAATAAAAAACGCCACATTCGTGACGTCTTTTTATTAGTAGCCCGTAGGGGAATCGAACCGGTAAGTTTTTTCTAACAACATTCATATTGCGGTTTGTGATTTTTCTCTTTTGTCCTGGTCGTCTGCAGGGGTTCTCAACCCCTACGAACTACAAAAATAAAAACACCGCCTTTTGGCAGTGCTTTCATTCTTGTAGCCCGTAGGGGAATCGAACCCCTGTTACCAGGATGAGAACCTGGCGTCCTAACCATTAGACGAACGGGCCATAATAAAACAAATTTTAATTTCTTTACTAAGGCAAATAATAATCAACAACTCGGCTACTAAATACTCGTCCGCCTTGGGTGGAAACGGGCCATAATTATTTTAAAATTTTACCTTCTATATCCTTGTGTCCTTGTAAAAAATCCTTTACTCCCATTTCTTTTTTTCCTTCAAGTTGCAATTTTTCTATGATCAAGGAATTATTTCCGCATTGTACTGCTAGGTCATTTTTATATAAAAAAATTTTCCCAACAGGAAATTTGTTTATGTTTAATATATTACTACTTACTTTTTTTATTTTCAAGTTTTTATCCTCCAATTTTGTGTATGTACTTGGAAATGGATTTAGAGCCCTTGTTTTTCTTTCTATTTTCTGGGCGTTTTCATTCCAGTCTATCTCCCCATCTTCTTTTTTTAATTTTGGAGCATAGCTTGCCTCACTATCATCTTGTTCTTTTGGTTTGATTTCTCCTTGTATATATTCTTTTAAAGCTTCTACTAAAAGAATAGCACCTTTTATTGATATTTTATTATAAAGACTTTCGGTTGTCTCGTTTGCTTCAAGAGTTATTTTATTTTGTTTTATAATTCCTCCAGTGTCAAGGCCTTCGTCCATTTTAATTACAGTAGCTCCGCTAAATTTATCTCCGTTTATTATAGGGGCTTGTATTACAGCTGCACCTCTGTATTTAGGTAGTAGTGAGCCATGAAGATTAAAACACCCAAATTTAGGTATATCTAGAATATTTTTCTTAATAATTTGTCCATAAGAGACAAAAATCATTATATCTGGCTTTAATTTCTTTATTTCTTCTAGCGCGTTCTCTATTTTAATGGGTTGTAATACAGGAATTTTATGTTTAATTGCCTCAACTTTTACAGCTGGAGGAGTGATAATTTGTTTTCGCCCTACCTTTTTATCTCTTTGGGTTATAACCGTCACAACTTCAAAAAGACCATCGTTAATTAAGGCTCTAAAAGAGGGGATACTAAATTCTGGTGTACCGGCGAAAATGGCTCTAATTTTTCTTTCTTCTGTATTAGACATGTGGTTTTTATAATGATATTATTTATATAGAAGGGCGTCTGCCCCATATAATAATTATATAATTTTATGACGGTTTTTACCAATTTTGTTTTATCTTATATCAGTGGTCTAAATTATTTAAATATTTTATTCTTGATGATTTTAGAGAGCTCCTTTGTGCCTTTTCCCTCTGAGGTCGTAATACCCCCGGCTGCTTATTTGGCTCAAAGGGGAGATTTAAATATATTTTTAGTAGTTTTAATAGGAATAATAGGAAGTCTTTTAGGTGCTATTATAAACTACTATATAGCTTATTATTTGGGAAGGACTTTAGTTTACAAGATAGCCGATCACAGATTTTTAAAAATAATTTTAATAAATTCCGAGAAAGTTAGAAAATCAGAGAATTTTTTTATTCGCTATGGAGGAATTTCAACTTTTGTCGGTCGCCTAGTTCCAGTCGTTAGGCAGTTAATTTCTTTGCCAGCTGGTTTTTCTAAAATGAATTTAAAGAAATTTTGTTTTTTTACTTTCTTGGGTTCGGGAACCTGGGTTGTGATATTGGCAGTTCTTGGTTATTTTTTTGGAGCTAAAGAGGAGTTACTTTCTATATATTTTAAAGAAATATCCTTCGCATTCCTGTTTTTAGCTTT
>CAZJRJ010000050.1:0-7343 GCA_964548635.1 uncultured Gammaproteobacteria bacterium
TAAATTTATGATTCATTAACTTTTATTTTTATCTTTAAAAAATTATGTTTGATAACGTTTCCCAAGTAGCAATTTTCATTCTCGGCACCCTTGCAATCATATTAATAGCTAAAAAAAATAAATGGGGATTTGTAGCCGGTTTTCTATCTCAACCATTTTGGTATATAACAGCATATATCAATGAACAATGGGGTATATTTTTTATTAGTTTTATATATACTGCTAGTTGGAGTTATGGGATATATGAATGGTTTTTTAAAGATAAAAATAAAAAAATAGAGGAATAAATTTATAAACAGCATATAACACCTGCGTATACGGTTCTAGAAATTTACATAATCTAAACTTTTTTCGCTACGCTACAAAATAATAATGAATCGATTTAAACTTCGCATCATGCAGAAACGTTATGTGCAATTGAATTAAGCTCAGTATCATGAACAAACTAATTTTTAGCGAAAATCCACGACCAAGAAAATATTGGAACGCTTTAAAAACAAAGCTAGAAGAGGAAGGAAGTGAAGTGTCCCAAAAATTGGGACAGTTGAAAATGAAAGCCCTAGATGGAAAAATGAGAATGACTGATATTGCTGACACAAAAACACTTTTTCGTGTTATTCAATCTGTCCCATCTCCAAAAGCAGAACCTTTGAAACTCTGGCTTGCTCAAGTTGGATACGAACGAATTGAAGAAACAGAAGATCCCGAACTTGCTTTTGAACGAGCAATGCAAACATATCTCAAAAAGGGATACTCCAAAGAATGGATTAATCAAAGACTTAAAACGATTGAAATTCGTAAAGAGCTTACAGATGAATGGCAAGAAAGAGGAGTGAAAGAAGGCTTGGAATTTGCCATTTTGACTGACGAAATCACAAAAGCATGGTCTGGAAAAAGTGTCAAGTCTTACAAGAAATTTAAAAGTCTCAAAAAAAACCTAAGGGATAACATGACAAACCTTGAATTAGTTTTAAATATGCTTGCTGAAGTATCAACAACAGAAATTTCTAAAGAAAAACAACCAAAAACTTTTGTAGAAAGCAAGGAAAGATATTGAGCAAAAAACAGGAAAAAGTGCTATCTCTACAAAGAATGCAAAAAATTTACAAAACAAGAAAATAAAAAAATTACAATAATCTTATAAATTATGAAAAGGAATAAAAAAATAAATTTACATCACTTAACAGCGTTAGATTAAATTATCTAAAAAGTTATGGCAAATAAAAGAATTTCTGCTATTATTATTGAAACGGAAAAAATTTTACTAGTACATAGGATAAAACCGGGTAAGGATTATTTTGTATTGCCTGGTGGAAGTGTAGAAGCTGGCGAAACCGATGTTGAGGCGCTAATAAGAGAAGTTAAAGAAGAAACTAGTTTAGAAATATCCATAGAAAAACTACTTTGGAAAATTAATGATAGATACGACGAACGTACACAGTACATATATTTAATATTTAAATTCACGGGCAAGCTAGAACTTGGAAGTCCCGAGAAGGAAAGACAATCAGAAAATAATAAGTATGTTCTAGAGTGGCACGACCTGAATGATTTAAAAACCGTAAACTTTTTTCCTAGTGAAGTTAAAACGAATATACTAAACACTTTCCTAGATAACAACACATAACAACGCGATATATGTAATTGAATTTTCTTTTTTTATTCAACTTTTACTTAAACAATGATATACTAGAACACTAAAGCTTTATTCTAATTAAACTAATAAAAAAATATGAAAAATAAACTTCTGATAGTTATCGTTGCTGGTTTATTGCTAAACGGGTGCTCATTATATCAAACACAACAAACAAACAATACAAATAAAAAAGAATCTGGCAATAACATTGACGTAGAGCAGAATAAAAAAACAATAAAAAACAATAAATTAAATCTGGGCAATCAAAATCTACAAAAAATACCAGAGTATATTTTTGAACAAAAAAATCTAGAAGAACTAGATGTCTCAAATAATCGAATAAGTGGTGCTATTCAAGGAGAAATTAGACACCTTCAAAACCTAAAAGTTCTTAAAGCCAGCAATAATCAAATGACTGGGGTACCGGCAGAAATTGGTCAATTAAAAAATCTACAGTTACTAGATTTATCCAACAATCAACTAACGGGACTACCATATGAACTTGGCAATTTACAGAACCTAGAAATACTCGACATCTCCGGTAATAATTATTCAGAGCTCGATTTAGGCACAATACAAGAAAAACTTTCCAAAAATGTAATTATTATAAAATAAATTTAAAATTGATATTATATGAAGCTTTCGATAGGTAAAGGTTTTAGCTTTGGCTTAACTTCAGGAATTATTACAACACTAGGATTAATTGTCGGCCTACACTCTTCCACAAACTCAGATATTGTTGTTATTGGTGGAATTGTCGTGATAGCAATAGCAGATTCTATGTCAGACGCTCTTGGAATTCATATATCCCAAGAATTTGAAAATAAACACTCTACTAAAGAAATATGGGAGTCTACAATCGCCACCTTTTTGTCAAAATTTATTTTTGCTTTAATGTTTATTATTCCCCTACTGCTTTTCGAACTTTTCACAGCAATTATTATTTGCATTATATTCGGCCTAAGCCTGATAGCTATTTTCAGCTATTACATGGCTAAAAAACAAAAAGTTAAACCTTATAAGATAATATCGGAACATCTAATTATTGCTTTAATAGTTATTGTTGCGACTCACTATATTGGTGACTGGATAGCTTTACTTAATTAAATAATTTATATAAATGATTCCAATAGAATTTTTAAGGCAATTTCGCCTCGGGGAGTATGCTATTTTTGATTTTTTAGTATCTTTTTTGGGAATATATTTGCTTTCATCTTTATTATCAAAACTTTTTTTAAAAATCAATATAAGCATCCCAAAAATAAACTGGATGTTTTTAACCCTACCGATTAGCATTATCGCTCATTTGGCCGTTGGCAGAATTACTCCAATGACCGGAGATTTTATAAATATAAACGGTCACTATATTTTGAAAATTGTTATCATCATTTTATTTATACTAGGAATGAAGGGTATAAAAATAGTAAAAAAAGAATAAATACGAAAATTTATTCTTTTTTACTATAAATATATTTTATTTAAGTCTTGGCCTTACTTTTTGACCCGAGTTTAATAGATATTTTAGTTAGAAGTATACCTAATGGCCAAAAAGCTTTTAGTAGCAAATACTGCCATCCTGGATGCCATTTATTAAAATACTCAAGCATAGAATTGCGGAAATATTTTTGTTTTTCCAAAGTATTAACCCGAGAGAAGCTTCTGCCCACCAAATCAATACATTTTATACTTGGAGTGTAGGCGACCCTCTCTCCGCTATCCCATACTCTCTTACAAAAATCAACTTCCTCAAACCAAACAAAAAATCTCTCATCAAGTTCTCCTATTTTATTTATAATTCCTCTTCTAATTACAAAAAATGACCCTCTAATAGAGGCAACTTCTTTGTCTTTGTTGTAATCAAAATCATCTCTTAAATATTTTTTTAACACACCTGAAAAAATATGAGGAATTTTAAGTATTATAGCTAATTGATTTCGCCAAGTCGGGAAAAGACGAACATGCCTTACTATTTCCCCTTTTTCATTAAGCAATTTACATCCGACCACTCCAATTTTTACATTCGCATCCATATAGTCAACGGTTTTATTTAAGGTGTCTTCAAATATAATCATATCCGGATTTAAGAGAAGAATGTGTCTGCCCTTTGAATTTCTTATGGCCTGGTTGTTGGCTCGGGCAAAACCATAATTCTTATCATTTTCGATTAATTTAACTTCTGAGAAATCCTTCTTTATCATAGCAACCGTTCCATCATCTGAATTATTATCAACCACAAAAAGTTCAAAATTAATTTTGTGTTTAGTTTGAAAAATTTTTTCTAGATTCTTCCTTAAATTATCTTTAACATTCCAAGAAACTATTATAATAGATAAATCCATAATTTAATTAATTATTTTTAATAGCCCTAGCTATTTTATTAACTACCTTCTTATCTAGGATAGATGGTAAAATTTTCTTTTTTGTCGGCTTAACAGATTCTGCTATTGCCTTAGCGGCCGCAATTTTCATATTAACGGTAACCCTTTTTTTCCAGCTATCAAGCAATCCCCTAAAAAGCCCTGGGAAAACTAAGGCATTATTAATCTGATTAGGATAATCAGACCTACCCGTGCCAACAATTGATGCTCCTGCCCTATAAGCCCTATCTGGAGCAATTTCAGGGTTAGGATTGGCCATAGCAAAGATAATAGGATCCTCGTTCATTGATCTAATCATCCCTTCATCAACTAAGTCAGCTTTAGAAACTCCTATGAAAATATCACTACCAACTAAGGCCTCTTCTAGTCTGCCTTTAATTTTTGATTTATTAGTTTTTTTAGCAATTTTCTCTTTATAAGGGTTTAAATTTTTTCTTCCCTCATAAATAGTCGAGATACTATCTAACAAAATTATATCTTTAAATTTTTGAGTTAATAGCAACCTTGTTATAGCCATTCCAGCTGCTCCAGCACCATTAACAACCACCTTTAAATCAGAGAATTTCTTGCCTGTTAATTTACAAGCATTAATAACCGCCGCCAAAGTCACTATGGCCGTTCCATCTTGATCGTCATGAAAAACAGCTATTTTTAGCTCTTTTTCCAATCTTTTTAGTATATCAAAACATCTTGGAGCGGAAATATCTTCAAGATTTATGCCTCCAAAACTAGGCTCGATATGTTTACAAAATTTAACTATCTCGTCAGGGTCGGTAGTATTAATACAAAGAGGAATAGCATCAATATTGGCAAACTTTTTAAAAATAACCGATTTCCCTTCCATGACTGGCATCCCAGCTTCAGGACCTATATTACCTAAGCCCAAAATAGCGGTTCCATCTGTAACAATAGCCACTTGATTACCTCTATTGGTATATTCCCAGCTTTTGTTTCTTCTTTTTCTAATAGCCATACAAACCGCACCAACGCCAGGAGTATAAATAGTAGATAAATCGTCCATGTTATCAACCTTAACCCTGGAAGTTACCTCTATTTTTCCCTTTAATTTTTTATGAAGATCTAAGGCTTTTTTACTATAAGGCATATTTTTTATTTTTTATTATTTCTTATTTTAAAAAGTTTAAAATACTGTTTAAATAAATACCTCTCAAAAATCAAAACAAACACAAACATTTTAAAAGCAAACCATGTAACTTTTATTTTATTTAAAAAAGTCTGCCTGGACCACAATTTCAAAAATATTATATGTTGATTTAGAAAAGACCATTCTTTTACCTTCTTGTTTTTACTCTTTCTATTTAAAACAACTTTTAAATCATTCTCACCCCTACTAAAAACCGTCCGATCATGATAAATCACGGCTTCACTAACATAAAGAGATTTATAACCGGCTAAAAATAATCTATAATCCAGGTCACAGTCCTCTTTATACATAAACATTAACTCATCAAAATACTGATTATTTACTTTAATCTTCTCTAAGCCAGAAAGTCTATATACTCCCGCCGCTCCGCTTGGTCCCAATATCTCCAAATCTTTAAAGCTCTCATTTTCTTCACTCCCCTGATCTGCATCTACAAATCTCAAGCCTGGCAAAAGCTTAATCCCAAGCGTATCAATTTGTTTTGTTTTTTCCTTTTTATCAAAATTCCATTTTAAAATTCTTGGACTAACCGAACCTAAGTTATCATCTTTATCTATTTTTTCAATTAATTCAGATAAACTATTATCCTCTAAAACCATATCGGGGTTTAAGGCACAAAAATACTTTGACCCATTATCTAAAGCTCTTTTTATCATTATATTATAAGCCCGAGAAAATCCTAAATTTTTATTTTTCTTTATTATTTCTATATCAGGATAATTGTCTTTTAAATAATTTAGGTTAAAATTTTCCTCTCCCTCTGTATTATCTACCACCAATATCTTTAAATTATCAATCTTTTGTTTTATTAAACTTGGCAAAAAATAAGGGAGATATTTTGCAGTATTATCTCCATAGGTAATAAAACCAACTGTTAATTTAGGCATCTCTTCACTCATTTAATCTCTAAATTACTAACTTATCTTGTAATTTGTTTTTAGATAATAACTGCGCTTCTAAATAAGTATCAAAAGTCCCTGCATCTAACCACTCTCCTTTCACCATAGAAACATCTAGCTCATTTTTAGCTAGATACCAATTATGAATTTCAGTTATTTCTATCTCCCCTCGCTCAGATGGCTTAACTTGCTTAGCAGCCTCGACCACTCTAGAGTCATAAATATAAAGACCAGTTAGAGCATAATCGCTTATCCATTTTTTAGGTTTTTCCTCAATTTTTATAGCTTTTTTATTTTCATCAAATTGAACCACGCCAAATCTTTCTGGATCTTTTACTTTTTTAGCAAAAACTTTTCCCCCTCCTTTAAAATTCTTAATGTCCTCGGAAAAATCATCCTCAAAAATATTATCCCCTAAAATCATTACAACATCATCATCGTCTATAAAATTCTCTCCAACTATAAAAGCATCAGCCAATCCCTTGGGCTCATCTTGTATTTCATAAGTAAATCTAGCCCCAAATTCTTTTCCGCTTCCAAGTAAATTAAGATAATGTCCCGCATACTCAGGAGCTATTATTATTAATATATCTTTAATTCCCGCTTTTATTAAGGTATTAAGAGGATAATAAATCATAGGACGATTATAAACCGGCAATAGTTGTTTACTAGTTATTTTAGTACAAGGCCTCAACCTTGTAGCGCTTCCCCCTGATAAAATAATTCCACGCATAAAAAAGTGTTAACTTTTATTAAAATATTCCCTTAAAGCTTCCTTGTAGCTTCTTAAATTATTTAATTTTGTATTTAATAAAATGGAATAATTTGGCCTTTTCGCGTCCCTTGCATATTCCTTTGAATCTACCGGCCTCACTTCTACATTTTTTATATCTTTTAAATCTAATAAATATTTAGCTGCTTCATACCAACTGCAAGCCTCGTTATTTGTTATATGATAAATATCAAAAGCTTGGTCTGTTTCAATTAAACTTTTGGTCGCCTTACTTAGGTCTCTTGTGTAGGTAAAACAACTAATTTCCTCATCGTGGACCATCTTTAACTCATCTTTTTCCTGAGCTAATTTTAAAACTAAGTCAAAAAAACTCGGCTTAGCTCCCGCGTTGGATCCTTTAGGGCCAAATAATTTAGAAGTTCTTATTAAATACCATTTTAAACCAAGACCACTTCTTTTAATAATTTCCTGCTCTCCCATTTGCTTAGTCTTGCCATATTTATTTATTGGATTAGTTTTGTCGCTCTCTTTA
>CAZJRJ010000051.1:0-7306 GCA_964548635.1 uncultured Gammaproteobacteria bacterium
TTTTCCTAAGCGCTTTTTTATTTATGATTTTTTTGGTAAGATAAAGAGGGTAATTAAACAATAAGATAAATTTATGAATATAGAAGGAAAAATTAAAAAAAATATTAAACTTGCGTCTTTAACTACTTTTAATATAGGTGGTCCAGCTGAATTTTATTTGGAAGTTGAGACAAAGGAAGAATTAGAATTAGCCTTTTCTTGGGCCAAGGAGAATAAAAAAAATATAACAGTGTTCGGGGGTGGAAGTAATGTTTTAATTAATGATGAGGGTGTTAATGGTTTAGTTTTAAGATTGGCTAATGATAATTTTCAGATAAAAGAAAATAAAATAGACTCTGGAGCTAGCGTCCCTTTAACTAGACTGGGCCGAGAGATAGCTTCTTATGGTCTATCTGGCCTAGAGTGGGCAGTTGGGATCCCAGGAGCGCAATTAGGTGGAGCTATAGCTGGCAATGCAGGGGCTTTTGGAGTAACTACCTCAGATATTATAGAAGAAATTGAGGTTTTTGATTTGGATACGGGAAAATGGAAAAAATTTAATAAAAAAGATTGTGATTTTGAGTATAGAAATAGTATTTTTAAGAAAAATAAAAAATATTTAATATTTAGTGCTAAACTTTCAATGCAAAAAAAAGAAAAAAAGGAAGTAGAGGAAAAAGTAAAAAAGATCCTAGATATTAGAAATAAAAAACAACCCAAATATCCTAATGCCGGTTCTATCTTTAAAAATGTAAATTTGGAGTCTCTTAAAGAAAAAAATTCTGATTTAATAAAAAGAGCCGAGAAAGAAGGGGCACAAATTGGGGGTATGATAAGTTCGGGATGGTTAATAGGGGAAAGAGGTCTAGGAGAGAAAGAAATCGGGGGCGCCCAGGTTAGTAGGGAGCATGGCAATTTTATTATTAATAAAAACAAGGCTACTGCGCTTGATATTATTACTTTAATTAGCTATATTAAACAAAAAATTAGAAATGAATTCAATATACAGCTTCAAGAAGAAATAAAATATTTAGGATTTTAATTTATGAATAAAAATAGTATAGAAATTCCAGTATATATAGAGGATATAATTAACAAGCTTGAGAAGGCAGGCTTTGAGGCTTTTGTAATAGGCGGTTGTGTTCGTGATATATTGCGAGACAAGGATCCTAAAGATTGGGATATTACCACAAACGCTAAACCAGAGGAGATTTTAAAAGTTTTTCCAGATGGAAAATATGAAAATAATTTTGGAACAGTCTTGGTTTTTTATGAAAAAAAAGATTTTAAAGATGTAATAGAGGTTACTACTTATCGTTCTGAGCAAGGCTATCGTGATAGAAGGCGTCCTGATGAGGTGACTTTTGAAAAAGACTTGGATAAAGATTTATCTCGCCGTGATTTAACAGTAAATGCTATGGCGATGAAGAGTAAAAAAAGTAAAATTGAATTGTCAGAAAACATAAAAGAAAGGCACATAAAAGAAGTTGATGATTATTTTGTTATTGATTTGTTTGGAGGAATGAAAGATATAGATAAAAGAATAATCAGAGCCGTAGGTGAGCCTATGGAGAGATTTAAGGAAGATTCACTCAGAATGATGCGTGCTCTCCGTTTAGCAGTTGAACTTGATTTTGAATTAGAGCCAAAAACTGGAAGAGCCATTACTAAAATGGCCGGAGGACTTAAATTTATAGCCAATGAAAGAATAAAAGACGAATTGATTAAAATATTAAAATCAGAAAATGCTTACAAGGGAATAAAAATGCTTTATGAACATAAACTTTTACAATATATACTCCCTGAACTAGAGGCAGGAGTGGGTGTGAAACAGGATAGGCATCATGTGTACACAGTTTTTGAACACAATCTTTTATCTCTAAAGAATTGTCCTAGTAAAGATTGGCGGGTTCGTTTCTCAGCGTTGACTCACGATATTGCTAAGCCTCAAACTAAAAAGATTATTAATGGTATAGCTACTTTCTATAATCATGAATATTTAGGCGCTAAAATAGTTAAAAAAATTACCAAGAGACTTAAATTTAGTAACGAAGATTCACTAAAAATATTTAGTTTAGTAAAAGCACATATGTTTTATTATAATGTTGGAGAGGTGACTGAATCATCTGTGCGTAGACTTATAAAAAAGGTAGGAGAAGAAAATTTAAAGGATTTAATTGATTTGCGTGTAGCCGATAGATTGGGTTCAGGCGTTCCCAAGGCTAAGCCCTATAAACTTAGGCATTTGGAATATATGATGAAAAAGGTGAGAAAAGATCCAATTTCTGTAAAAATGCTTAAAATGAATGGAGATATTTTAATAAAAGAATTAAAATTAGAGCCCGGGCCAAAGATAGGAGCTATTATGGACGTGCTCTTAAGTGAAGTTTTAGATGATCCTAAATTAAATACTAAAGAATATTTACTTGAAAGATCCAGAGAACTTGAAAAAGAAGATTTAGATAAGTTGAGAATTTTGGCTAAAGATAAAATTAAAGAAGAGAGGGAAAAAGAGGATAAAGGAATAAAAGAAGAGTTTTGGGTTAAGTAATTTTTAGATTATTTGGGAAATAAGTTTTTCGTCATAAATACTTTGACAAAGTTTATTTTTTAATTTAATCTATAATTTAAACCAAAAATCGAAAGGAGGTGACTGAAGTGAAGATGCGAAAAGAGTTTAGAGTTCTTTTAAAAAGATCATTTTTTTCTGAAGCTGAGATAGCTTTAATTAATGAAGCTTTTGTCTTTGCTAAAGCAGCACACATCCATCAATTTCGCAGGAGCGGAGAGCCCTATTGGTATCATGTAGTCGGAGTGGCTATGAAATTAATTAAACTTAATTTCCCTTTGGAGTATATTTTAGCTTCTTTACTTCATGATTGCCCTGAGGATGCTGGTGTTAGCATCGGTGAGATAAGTAGAAAATTTGGTTACTATGTAGCTTTTTTGGTTGATTTTATGTCTCGTAATGAATTGTGCGGGTATTCTTCTTATGGGGAAAAGATTAGAATTATTTTAGAAGAATATCCTTGGGTTATATTTTTGCGTTTAGCTGACATTTCCCACAATATGGAGACCTCTCAGTATTATAAGGACGCAGAAATGTTTATAGAAATAGGAGAATTAGTAGCAATACAAATAGGAGAGGAGGTTCTGAAAAAAATAGATTCAAATGTTTTTCCGAATGGACTTTTTGGTTTTATTAAAAGGTTGGAATATAAAATTAATAACGCTAAAGTTTTGGAAGGAATTTTAAATTAATGGGGGTGAAATCTAATTCACCCCCCTTTTTTTATATAAATCTAATATTTTTAAGAACAAAAAAATAGCCCCCCTAATTATTTACTCGAAATAATTAGGGGGGCTAAGATGATTGAATTTTTTTTGTTTAATTTTTTATTTCAGGATAGGCATTTTTTATTGCTGCAAATGGTGTTCTTGCCATGTAATTGGCAATGATCGCGTCGTATTCACTTGCATGCCTGAAAGCTTCTTCCACCAAGCTTGCCCTGAATTCCAGGGGAGTGCAACCGTCGTATGATCTTAATACATTTAATACTCTGTTGTAATCCCTGGGATTAACAATTGATATAACTCGAGGGTAGTTTTTAGCTGATGCCCGGATCATGCAAGATCCGCCGATGTCAATTCTGCCTCTGGCCATTTCTGGTGTTACCCCTGCTTTTTCTATTATTTCCTCAAAGTCATATAAGCTGCAGATTACCATATCAATGGGTTTAGCCCCGGTTCTTTTTAGGTCTTTTTGGTGGTCTTCGTTGTAGGTTTCTGTCAAAATTCCCAAGTATATTTTAAAATCAAGGGTTTTGACAAGTCCCCCCTTTGTTTCGGGCTGGCCGGTATAGTCGGATACCAAAGTGAGGTTTTCCTCAGATTTTTTGTCCAGGATTTCATCTTTTATTTTATTATAGGTCCCTCCTGTGGAGATGATTTCCATATCAGGATTGATTTTTAGCAGTTCAGGCACAAAATATTCTAAGCCATTTTTATTCGAAACGCTTATTAGGGCTCTTTGAACTTTGACTAAATCGTCAATTTTTTTTACATCTTCAATGGTCATTGTTTTCTCTCCTTCTCTAAAATATTATTTATTTTTATTGACACGTGAAAGGAACAACTATGTATAGGGGATTTTATAGTTTTTTATTAAAAGATGCAAGTTTTAGCAAAAGTGTAACTACTTGGGTTGACTTTTATTATTTTTTATGTTATTTGATATATAGTATAAATTGTTATTTTATAGTGAACATTAAAAAAGGAGGGGTCCTATGAACAAGAAATTTTTTGGTCCGTTGTCAGTATTTTTAGTAGTTTTGGGTATGATTTTTGCCCATTCGATTATTTACAATCATGATTTACAATGGGTTGCACATGGAGGGTGCCTGTTTTTATTGGGATTGTTTATGTGTTTAGGGGTCTATCATTGGCACTTTGTTTTTAAATGGGTGACAATAGGAATGTTGATATTTGGGATTTTGAATATACTTAGTTTTCTATTTTTTGGAAACTTTCCCGGATTTCATCTTATTGCGTCCTTGCCCTTGGGTGTCGGATCCCTTTATTGTCTAATTCAATCAACTAAAATAAAGGGGTTTGCGCCTATTAAGTATCAGTAAAAAAGATAAACGGACTGCGGCCTGATTTTCACAATCGGGCCGTTTTTCTATTGTAAAAAAATAGATTTTTTGTTAAGAAGTAGTTAGATATATAAAATAACTTTTCAAAAACAAAAAATAGGAGGTGTGAGATGAAAAATATTGGCGAATTGGAAAAGAGATTAAAGGAATTAGAAGAGAGATTCGAAATGTTATCAAGCGCTTTTCCGTTAAATTTGGAAGATAGGCTTGAAGTTCTTTCCTTGGAAATGCAACTTTTGGAAAAAAAGATGGTTTTACTCCCAAAAGATAAAAAAAGCTTATTAAGTCTTCCCTTTAGGGAAGCAGCTCGATTTATTGGAATTCCTATGCAAATAGCTAAACATTTGGGAGTTGGAATTACTTTTGATCAAATTATAAAATCCGCAAAAGAGGGGAAATTGCAATATTACAGAATGATAGGCCCTAAGAGTGCCAAGGTAATAACTTATTACCTTAAAATAACAGGGTTTATTTAAACAGATAAAACGGCCGGCTATGTACTAGAATACAGAGCCGGCTTTTTAAAACCCTTGACTTATTTTCATATTTATGTTATATTTATATGAAGTCTAATTTGGTAGTTTAGTGCTTTATCCTACTAAATTAGTTGATTATAGATGGCAGTTTGACAATTCAAAATAAAAAAAATAAAAAAAATAAGAAGGAAGGGAGAAAATCATGGAAATCTTGATTATGAATTTTGTTGGAGTTTTGATTGTTAATGCTTTATTTTTTGGGGTCATTTCAGCTATTGGCTGTATGGTCAGAAATATTGGTTTCTTTTACTTCAGCTTCATTGCCATAGTGTCGTTTCTGTCTGGAAGTATTATTTATCTTGGATGGTCAATTCATAATATGGGATACTGGCCGATTTGGTTTTTGGTTCTGGCAGCATTTGTTTCTATGGCCTGGGTTATTTGGGAATATTTATTTATAAATATTCCGGCTGATCCCCCTAATATTGGTGTTGTGACGATTTGGGGAAAAAGAATAATTGGTTATGCTCGTGATACTCATGATGAGCTAAGACCTACGACAGTCAATTATGTTGGTGAGGGGTTAAGGCTCTATTTTCCTTATTTTCCATTTTTTGTTAATTATAATGTAGTTAACATGATAAAGAGGAATAAGGAATTTTCTATAATTGTTTGGTGTAAAAGAGCGGCTGATCCTAGTGAATCTAATGAGAATAAAGGAGTGCAAATGGGAGCTCAAATGAAAGTGACAGGATCATATACTTGGACTCCTGATGTTTCTCGTCTTTATCAATTTCTTCAAACTGGAGAAGATAAAGGAATTGATCAAATTCTTCCTGATGTGATTGAAGAGGAGGCTCGTGAAGTTGCCCAGGAAAATTATTGGGAAGATTTTCTTGGTCTTCAACAAGAGATTACAAACAGGATTATTAAAAAAGTGACAGACGAGGATACCGCCAGATGTATCGTTAACGGATCGAGTGATGTCCAAGAAATGGGTACACTTTTATATCGGTTTAATATTAAGGCGATTGATCCGGTTGATGAAGATCTGAAGAACTCAGTTACCGCTTTCTCTCGTGAAACCAGAGAAAGACAAGCCGAAATTTATGAAATGCAGACCGAGGTTAATCAGGCTGCTGTTTTAGTAGATAAGGCTAAAGAAGTTGAAACTGAAATAAGCATCCAGGATGCCTATGCTTTGATTAAACGCTATAAGCTTGCTCGAGAAGGCAAAATCAATGCTCGTCATTTCTCATTTGAGGGACTGGAATCTATAGCTCCGGTTTTGGAAGCAATTTTGTCGAAAAAAAGTTCAATAATAAAATAAAAGGAGGCCTACATGACTGACTGGCTAAAAAAGTTAATTACGTTTTGTGTGGTAGGGTTCTTTATAGGAACGGGCTTTGTTTACTTCGGGAATAATTCTGATAATTTCTTAAACGTTAACGGAAAAGAAAAAATTGTCCAACAGCAAAATGTGCGTTCTCAGGAAGATAGGATTAATAAGATTTCTCAATCTGGAGTTTTTTGCTTTGATCTCGAGCCATTTCAACAGCTTGACGGTTGGTGGTATGTGGATGAGGGTTTATCTTATCGTATTTCTGCGTCCAAAGAAACTTGGCATCCGTATTATGTAAAATACAAAAGGGGTGATCTTGTGAAGATGGATAGGGAAGAAGTTAAACTCCCCGATCGAGCAGGAGCTTTTAAATTTATTGCTTGTGAAAAAAGGGTTAAATTAACACTTCTAGTAACCAAAAAAAAATAGGAGGAAAAAATTTTAGGGGCGTAATTAAGGAAACGATTATGCCCCTTTTTAAATATCTAAAATTATGTTAAAATATTTATTAGAATAAATTAGTTAATATAATTGTTTATGAAAAATATATTTTTTGCATTAATTTTTGTTTTTTCATTGTCTATATTATTTCTACCCAATTTATGTCTAGCATCTTCTGGGGTCACAGCTGGGGGCGAAGAGCCCGTTGCTTTAAATAATCCCCTAGGAGAGGATCAGGCGGATGTTAGTGTTAATGATGTAGTTGCTAATATAATTCAGGTTGTTTTGGGTATAGTTGGATCTTTGGCTTTAGTTATGTTTATTTTTGGTGGTTTAACCTGGATGACTGCGGCTGGTAACACTGAAAGAGTAACGAAAGGAAAAAATGTCTTGATTTGGGCTACAATAGGTCT
>CAZJRJ010000052.1:0-7298 GCA_964548635.1 uncultured Gammaproteobacteria bacterium
TTTTTGCTCTATTTTTTAGGCTAATGTTAATTCTTTTATTTTTCTAGTATATGTTTTTTCAGGTGTAAGAATGGCGTTTTTAACTAATTGTTGAGTAATTGTTGATGCCCCTGCTTTTTTTCTGTAAATTATGTCGGTTATAATTGTTCTAAAAATGGCCCAAAGACTAAAACCACCATGACTATAAAAATTTTTATCTTCCATGGCAACGGTAGCGTTTTCCATATAATCAGGAATCTCGTCTAGTGTTGTGAGGGTTCTTTGTTCTTCACCATGTATTTCATATAATATATTTTCTCCAGTTCTATCATAGATCTTTGTGCTTTGAGCCACCTCTCTTTGTAATAATTGATTTGGATCGGGAAGATTTCTTGAAGAAGAAATTAAAATAACTCCAATTAAAATAACTCCAATTAAAAACAAACCCAAACAAAGCTTAAAAACCTTTTTATTAAAAACAAAATCTTTAAAACTTTTCTTTTTATTAGAATTCTTTCTTTTATAGTTTTTAAGATTAACAGTTTTAGTTTTTTTGCTTTGGTCTTTCCATGACTGGTAGTGCTTTTTTTGTTTTAATTGAGGAATCGGCATATATTATTTAGCTTTTAAGAATTATAAAATTTAGCTGCTTCTTCTGGTGGTATAGAGTTGATAACCAAGCCTGACCCCAGTTCCACTCCTGCCCAAACACTGTCTCGAGGCTCTATTTTTATATAGAAATGTTGATTTTTATCTGAAATAACATTATGAAGAAAAAAATTAAAAGAAAGGTCTAGGGTGTTTAATTTTTTAAGTATTTTCTTTAAAGCTTTAGCAAAAGAGGAAAACTCTTTTTCATTTAATAGGCTTATATTATCAACATGTCTTTTTGGTAGGATCCACGCTTCGTAGTGATATTGGCTAGCATAAGGGGTAAAGGCAAGTATTTGTTTATCTTCAAATATATTTCTTTCTGTTTTACGCTCTTTTTCTATTATGTCGCAGTAAGCACAGCTATTGTTTTCTATTTGGTATTTTTGTTTTAGTGAAGACTCTTCCCTTAAATTGTCTGGTACTATTTTGGTTGCAAAAACTTGAGAATGAGAGTGAGTTATTGAGGCTCCTGCTTTATAACCTTGATTTTTAAAACAAAGAATATAGTCAATGTTTTTATTTTTACTTAGTTCAAGGTTTCTTTTAGCATACATTTTTAAAACCTTTTTAATATCAGCCTCTTTTAAATTGGCTAATTCTTTCATGTGGTTTGGAGTATCTATTATTACCTCTTGGGTTCCATAAGCCTTTTTATTGTCTAGGCTAACAGCTGGATATATGTTTTTTATGCTTAAAACGTCCCACTCCTTAGAATCGGGCTTGTTAATTCTATCTACTATGTTGTTTTTGTCAATATTTTCAGGGCAAAAGGGACAGCTTGGGTCTTTTTTCATACTAATAGTTTCTTTTAACTCCCTGGGCCTAGCCGCTCTTCCGGGAGTTATTATTACATATTTGTTTAAAACATAGGATTTTCTAATTTCAGATTTATTTTTTGGCATATTTTATAAATTATTTTTAGCTTAGTTTAAATTATAACAAAATAGATTCGTTTGTTCCAATTTTAATAAAGATAAAATTGTGTTATAATTGTTTATAATAAATAATTATTAATAATTAATACTATGTCTGGAGGACAACTCTTTATAATTATCTCTATTTTAGTTATAGCTTTAGTGGCATATGTTTTAATTAAAGCTAAATTGGAATAAAAATATAATCAAGCTATGTTTTAAAAAAATAAAAAACCCCTTTTTAAGAAAGGGGTTTTTTATTATAAAAGTAGCCTTTGTATATAAATAAAAAAACAGCCCTGTGCTTAGGGCTGTTTAATTTATGAAAATTATTTATTAAAACTGCTTCTTCCACCATCTCTGTTGTTTCCAAAGTCATTTCCAGTGCTTTCTCCTTTTTTGTCTTTCCAAAGAGGTTCGTTTTCTTTCATTCCTTTCATAGTTAGATTTACTCTTCCTTTTTCATCAATTTCTTTTATATATACAGTGACCTCATCACCAGCTGAAATAAAGTCAGATGGCTTATTGATTCGGTATGGAGCAAGCTCTGAAACATGAACCAAGCCATCTCTGCCTGGAGCGATTTCTACAAAAGCTCCAAAATCAAGAATTCTTACAACCTTGCCCTTGTAGATTTCTCCAGCTTCAAATTCTTTTACGATATCTTTAACTCTTTTTTCAGCAGCCAAACTATTTTCTTGATCAACTCCACATATCACCACTAGTCCATCATCTTCTATGTCAATAGAAACGCCAGTGGTGGCTATAATTTCATTGATTATTTTTCCGCCGGGTCCGATAACTGACCCGATCTTTTCAGGATCGATTTTAAAACTAATAATTCTTGGGGCATATTTAGAAAGTTCTTTATTTGGCTCAGCAACTGCTTTGTCCATGGTCTTTAGTATTTCTAGTCTTCCATCAAGGCCTTGTTGTAAGGCTTGTTTAATTACCTCATCGGGCAGTCCAAGAGTTTTAGTGTCTAGCTGAATAGCAGTTACACCATCTTTTGTTCCAGTTACTTTAAAGTCCATACCACCTTTTCCGTCTTCTAGATCCTGGATGTCAGTTAATACTATCCAGTTACTCATATCGTCATAACTGGCCAATCCAATTGCAACACCAGCTACAGCCTTCTTAATAGGCACGCCAGCGTTCATTAGGGCAAGAGATGATCCACAAGTGGATCCCATAGAGGACGATCCGTTTGACTCCATAGTTTCACTAACTACTCTGATAGTATATGGGAAATCTTCTTTTGAAGGCAATACTGGAATGAGTGCTTTTTCAGCTAAAGCACCATGACCAATTTCACGCCTGCCTGGTCCTCTCATAAATTTAGCTTCACCAACTGAGAAAGGAGCAAAATTATAGTGATGCATAAATCTCTTTGTGCCAGTTCCTTCCATTCCTTCTAGTGATTGAGCTAGTCCTGGTCCGGCTAAAGTAATAACAGAAAGGATTTGCGTCTCTCCTCTTGAGAATAAACCACTACCGTGAGTTCTGGGCAGTGTATTTACTTCAGAAAGAATTTCTCTTACTTCTGTTATTTCTCTTCCATCAACTCTTCGTTTGTTTTCAATTAATTCTCTGGTTATTTCTGAGTCAACTGCCCTTTCAACAGTTTTCTTAATAATATGTTTTCTGTCATCTCGACCTACTCCTTTTTCATGTAAATATAAGTCTAAATTTTTCTTAATAGCCACAACCGCTGCTTTTCTTTCTTTCTTTTCGTAATATGATTTATCAAAAAGAGTTTTATTTACATTGTCTTTAAGCCAGTTATCGGCCATTTCAAGGCTTTTTTTAATATTAATTTTAGCTTTTTTTTCTTCTTCTGTTTCAGTTGGGTCTATTTCTTCAATTACTTTAGGCAAACCGATTTTCTCTTTCATTTCTTGGATAAGTTTTATAGCAGGAGCCATTTCTTTTTTACCAGCCATTAGGGCTTCGTACATTTCGTTTTCTTTTATTTCATTTCCCTCAGCTTCGATTTGGATTATTTTTTCTTCTGTTCCAGCTACTATTACGCCCATGTCACTTTTTTCTCTTTCGGTGTAAGTCGGGTTGAATATTAATTTACCATCAACTCGACCAACACGAATTCCTCCGATTGGCCCATGCCATTTAGCGCCAGACATTGACAAGGCGGCAGAGGAGGCTATTAAAGCCACGATATCGTGATCGTTTTCTCCATCAGCTGAAAGTATGGTTAACACTACTTGAGTTTCTTTTCTTGAGCTATCGTCAAACAATGGCCTAATAGTTCTATCTATCATTCTGCCTGATAAAACAGCATCATCTGTTGGACGACCTTCTCTTTTAATCCATTGAGACCCTTTAATGATACCTGCGGCGTAAAGACGCTCTTCAAAGTCTACCATTAATGGAAAATAGTCGATGTCTCTTTCTTCCTTTGACACTACAACTGTAGCTAAAACTACCGTTTCTCCGTATTGAACGGTTATGGCGGCGTCAGCTTGTTTGGCTAGCTTACCTGTTTTAAAGGTTAATTCTCGACCACACCAACTGGTCTTAAAACTTTTTTCTTTTGACATAAATTTGTAAGCCTGATTAATAAATTTAAGAACTATGATTATTTTTTCATAGTACTTCTTATTTAGTAATCAAGCTTAAATTATTAATTATCTTATTAAATATTTTCCATTTTCACTTAAGTTAACAAAATCATCAGACTCTTCTACTAATTTTGCTGAGGCTGTTTGTTGAAAAGCCAATACTTCCACTAAGCACCCTTTAGTATTTTGTAGATATTGAATTAAAGGGACGTAGTCTCCGTCTCCTGTAACTAAAACAATTACGTCCATTTTTCACCCATTTTAATAGCGTCAATTGAAAGTCCAACGTCCCAATCTCCTTTTTTGGCTCCACCGGCAAAAATTTGCAATTCTTTTGATTTTACTTCAAACCCTTGTTGACTTAAGGCTTCTAAAAAGTTTCCCTCTTCTCCTGATTCGGTTTTTATTACATAGGCCATTGCTCTGATTAATTTACGTCCAGCAATGGCAGTTTTTAAAATTTCTTTAAAATTAACCTTTTTTCTGTAAAGGTTTTTTGCTGAGTGATACATGTTGGCTACGTCAACTAACACACATACTCTTTGTTCTTTGTGTTTTATCATATTGATTTTAAAAAAAGTGCACTACCATAATAAGATTAGGTAATGCAATTCTTTATCATATTTTAGTTGTTTTTTTCTTCCTCTTCTGCCTCATTTTCTTCTTTGCTAATCTTTTCTTTTTCTTCCATCATTTTTTCAAGCTCTTGTTTTTTTGTTTCTTCTTCCTCTATTTTTTTAGCTATTTTTAGGTTTAATTTCTTAGCTAAATCTTTAAAAGCATTTCCATCTTCTTTCATTAAATACTTTAGTAATTTTTTTCTCTCACCTATTTTTTTAAGAAGCCCTCTTCTAGAAGAGTGGTCTTTTTTGTGTTGTTGTAAATGCCCTGTTAACTCTTTGATTTCTTCTGTTAAAATGGCGATTTGTACTTGTGGGGAACCAGTGTCTTTTTCATGGGTTCCAAATTTTTTAATGATTTTTTCCTTATTTTTTTTTTCTAACATAGTGTCCCAAACCGAGGCATAAGCCTCTATTTTAAAAAAAGAGCCTAGTGTCCAAGAAAAGGTTATTTAATAATCTTGTTAATTAATGAAACAATAACACAGTATTTAGAAAAAATCAAGCGTAGTTGGTTTTATTTGTTTTTAATGTTATTATTAAAATAATAAAAAGGGTTAAAAAAAGGAGGGGAAAAATGAAAGAATGTTTAGTTTTTTCAAGGTGTGATTATTGTTGGAAGCAAGACTATAACAAAATTGTTTGTGAAGGAGAAAGATATACTCAGATTATTTGCAAAGCTTGTTTACGGGTTTGTACTCTTTCTAAACAGCCAACCCAAAAAATTTTTAAAAAGGAGGAATTCTATGATTATTCAAGATCAAGATCGTATGGATCTTTTAGGTTCACCCCTTACTTTTTCAATGTTGGATAAAAGAGGTGTTGAACCAGTGAGCAGAAACCTGTTAAAATTTCTTGAAAAAATAAGAGCTTTAATAATTTTTTTAAAAGTTTTTGTACCAAGAATTCGGCGGTAAAAATTTAAACATTCTGCTAAGCTGCTCAGTTTCTGGGCAGCTTTTACTTCTTGTTAATTATATCAAGAACTTCTTTTTTCTTTTTTTCCATAATCCCTTCGCTTTTTGCCTCTAAGTTAAGCCTGACCTTTTCTTCAGTGTTGGAGCCACGTACATTAAACCAAAAATCGGGATATTTTACGCTTATTCCGTCTAGTTTGTTTATTTCTCCATCACCGTAAACTCTCTCTATATTTTTAAAAACCTCATTTTTATCAGATACCTCAGAATTTATTTCTCCGGAGTGATAATATCTATTTAATGGTTTTATGTATTTGGACACAGGCTTGTTTTTTAAAGAAAACTCTTCTAAAAGCTTACCTATAACTATTACAGGAACTTCAAAGCACCCAACCTCCATATTTAAAAAGAAATGGCCTGATGACTCGCCGGCAAAATAAGCGCCTTCTTCTAATGCTTTTTGTTTAATTAAAGAATGTCCCACTCTGGTTACTATTGGAATTCCTCCGTTTTCTAAAATCATATCTTCGGTTATTTTTCCAGGTCTTATGTCATAGCAAATTTTAGAACCGGGCTTTTCTTTTAAAAATATTTTAGATAAAATACCTCTAATTATTGCCTGATTAATTGTTTTTCCTTCGTTGTCTATAAAGAAAACTCTGTCTCCATCCCCATCAAGAGCTATGCCTAAATCAGCCTTTTCTTCTAAAACTTTATTTTTTAAATCAATTAAATTTTCTTCTTTTATTGGATCTGCCTCATGGGCTGGAAAAGTTCCATCTATTTCAAAATTCATTTTTATTAATTCGCAAGGTAGTTTTTTGAACATTTCTTCAGCGTATTGAGCGCCCATTCCGTTGGCAGGGTCAACTACCACCTTAAGATTTTTTATATTTTCTGGATTGAAAAATTCAAAATCATGTTTAATTTGGGCTTCTAGGGTTTTGTCAATTTTTACAACTTCCCCCCTTTTTTCACTTTTTAGAGCTTTTTTAGAGCTTATTATTTCTTTTAATTCATTTATTCCAGTTTCTCCACTTATTGGTTTGGCTTTATTTCGGGTTAGTTTAAAACCATTCCATTCTTTTGGATTGTGTGAAGCAGAAACAATTATTCCTCCATCACAATTATAATAAGAAACCCCAAAATAAAAACTAGGAGTTGATAGTTGACCAATATCTAGTACGTCAGCACCGGCATCTGTTATCCCCTTTATTAAGTATTCTTTTAAAATTGGAGTTGAAACTCTAGCGTCTCCACTTATTGCAATTGTTTTTTTACTATCTCCTTTTTCTTTATTCATTAAATAAACAAAGGCAAGCCCTAGTTCATAAGCAAGGTTTTCGTCTAAATCTTGTTTGTAAATTCCTCTAATATCATAAGCTTTAAAGATTTTGGGATTCATAGTCATAATTTATAATTTAATTTTAATTAGTATTATTATAATTTTTCTTGTATTAAGTTCCAAATACCTCCAAAGCCAAACCATAGGGCAATAAGGCTAAAGGCAAAGCCAATTTCAGGTAAAGAGAAAATAAACCAAGTTAAAACAACGCCTACCACCATTTCTTTCATTAAACTTGTTTTTTTAATTTTTAATTTTTGTAAAACAATTTTTCCAATTAATATTCCAAT
>CAZJRJ010000053.1:0-7284 GCA_964548635.1 uncultured Gammaproteobacteria bacterium
TTTTCTCCCCCTTTCCTAATTTCCAATCCTTTTTTACTGGCAAGCCTAATATTATATCTAGTTTTCTGATGCATTTTACCCAATAATTCATCTTCCCCTTGAGATAAATCCAGTAACATTGTCTCCTTTGGTTGGATATTAATACTTTTCTCTATTTCAAAACCAGAAAGTTTAATTTCACTAGTAGGCTCGAGACGTAGAAAAAAAATATTATTATCTAGTTCTTCTTTAATTAATTTAAAAAACTCTTCTTCGTAACCCTTTTTTATAAGTGGTCCACCGGGACAATACCAATATCTCTTGCCTAAAAATAAACTACCCTCCCACATACTGGCTATACCAAAGAACTCTCCTTTACTTTCTAGACCCCATCTTTTAATTTTAAGCCCTCTTTCCTCACAAATCTCTCCCCACTCCCAAGACTGGCTAAATCTATTAGGACTAATAGATTCAACAAACTTATTCCATTTTTCTTTATTTTCTATTTTTATTAAATTCATAAATATTTTTTAGTTTGCCTTTGTAATTATTTTAGCTTATAGTAATAAAAACAACAAATATGAATAATATAATAGACGAAATAAAAAAATTTGTAAAAAAAGAAAGCTTAAAAAAAGAAAGTAAATATGGTTTTGAGCCCTATGAATACCACTTAAAACCCATGGTTAAAATTGCTCAAAATTTATCCCGAAAGCTAGGTGGGGACAAAGAAATTATAACATTAGCAGCCTGGCTTCATGATATAGGCTCAATAAAATTTGGCAGAGAAAATCACCATATCACGGGCGCAAAGATAGCCGGAGAAAAATTAAAAGAATTAAATTATCCTCAAGATAAAATTTTACTAGTTAAAAAATGCATTCTAAATCACAGAGGCTCCCAGGATAACAACAGAGACAGTATAGAAGAAAAAATTGTCGCCGAAGCTGATGCTATGAGCAATTTTGACAATATATCTGGCCTCTTTAAAGCCGCCTTTATCTACGAAAACCTAAACCAAAAAGAGGGTGGAATATCAGTTTTAAAAAAACTAGAAAGAAAATATAAAAAACTCCACTTTAAAGAGTCGAAAGAAATAATCAAACCCAAAATAGAGGCAATTAGAATATTGTTAAAATAAAATCTCTTCTTGTATACTTTTTAATATAAAGTTAATATATTTGCAAATATAAGTAATTTTTTGTTATAATAAAGATAAGCTTTAATGTTTTATTTAGAAAATCCTTTGATACGCATTTCATGTACTGACTTTAATGTTGAGTCTTTACTGAAACATATCTTATTTCCCTCCATAAATTTATTTTAACTAATTTTAAATAAAAAAACAGCAAGTTCGCATATAACTTGTTATATCTGGTTCGGCTCTCGACTCGGGCCTCACTCAAATTTACAAATGTTAAAGCATATTGCAAACTTCGGACATAATTATTGTTGTACTAAATATCAAAAATAAATCCTATTCAGGATTTTGTTTGCTCAAGTTTTTAAATATTTTTATGAAAACAAGACATCAGGTAATACCAAGAACTCTCTGCCTAATTAGAAACGGCAGAAAAATATTGCTTAGTGAATTTTCCAAAGAAAAACAAAATATGCAGGGTTTTTATAATGCGCCAGGCGGCCACATTGAACTTAGTGAAGGAATAATTGAATGTGCTGAAAGGGAAATTTTTGAAGAAACAGGCCTGAAGCCCGACATTACAGTTCTTAAAGACGTACTAAATGTTACTAACTTTTTTGGAGAAAACGTTATGATGTTTATCACTTTGAGTCACACCAACGAAACCAAAGTTATTGAAAGTATCGAGGGCAAGTTACACTGGGTTGATATAAATAAGTTGTCTGAAGTTAACATATTTGAAGACATTGAAATAATTATTAATAAAATTAACAAATTAGATAAAAATGAAATTTTTACCGCCAAAAGCGAATTCAACGGAAAAGGAAAATTACTAAAAATGGATTTTGAATAAAATATTTAAAAACTTGAGCAAACATCTTATTCCACTACGTTACACAAAATTATTTTTGATACATCATGCAATAACGCTATATCCAGTTATGGCCCTTCTGAAAGCCTCCGCCCAAATTTTCTTTCACTCCGCTCCGAAATTTTATAATACATGAAAAAAACTTTACACAATTTTGCTTACAATATAAAACCTAATTAATTAGAGCTAAAGTAAAGCTTGGTGCAACAAATAAAAAAATACCATAATTGATAATTTTCTAAAATAACATAATCACTATGAATTCAATGGAAATATTACATGGTTGGACACAAGATGATTTAAGCCTACAAGGATTTCATTGGAGATCTTCTTCAAAAAATACTTGTATTGTTTTTATACATGGAATGTCTGGCAATTTTATTGAAAATTATTTTACAGAAATACTTGGTGAAGAATTATCAAAGAATGATTTTGGTTTTATCTTTGGACACAACAGGGGATATGGACACATAAATGACATTAAGACTTCTGAGATTCAAGAAGATGGGGGCAATAAAACGAAAAGGATTAGTGCCATGTATGAAAAATTTGAAGAAAGTACTAATGATATTGATTTATGGATAAACGAAGCCAAGAAATTAGGATATGAAAAAATTATATTAATGGGACACAGTCTCGGATGCAACAAAGTCATTCACCATCAATCTATAAACAAAGATGGTGGTGTCACAAAAATAATATTAGCCTCCCCCCCTGATATGGTTGGTCTTGCTAAGCTAAAAAAATATCAACCTAATTATTCTGATTTACTTCAAGAAGCAAAAGATAATGTTAACAAAGATGAACCAAAAAAAATCCTTTCTTCAATGTTATGGGATTGGCACTACATTAGTTCGAAAACTTTTTTAAATCAATTTCAAGACAATTGTGTTGCTGATAATTTACCGCTACTTCGAAACCCAGAAATATTTGATGAATTGTCAAAAATAGATATTCCAATTTTTGCATTCATGGGAGAAAACGATGACATTCCAATAAATACCATTGGAGAAGATTTAAATCAGATAAAAGAAAAAGCGACTGCATGTACAGAGTTTGAAACTGCTATTCTTACTGGAGCTAATCATAATTACGAAAATAAGGAGAAAGAGTTGTCACAATTAATTATTAATTGGTTAAATAAAAAATCAAAATCAAACATAGGGAGTTAAAAGCCTCTTCTCCCAAATTTTTGAAATAATATTAACTATAATATAAATTTCAAAAACTTCGCATCATGCGGATACGTTATCGGAAATAATTAAAATTTTTATCTTTATTTAAATAAATCATTTATAACTTTTTTATTTTTCTATGCCCGAATTAACAACTTTTTTTATCATCTCTCAAATAACGATGTTTATCGCAATGGGTTTTGATTTTCTAAGTCTGCAATTTAAAAAAAGAGAGTATACTTTTTTATGTCTAATAGTTTCAGCTAGCTTAATAAGCGCTCATTATTTTTTATTAGGGAAAATGGCGGCTGGAGTTATAGTATTTATATCAGTTTTTAGATTTATAACATGTTTTTTTACAACTAATAAAAAATTCTTACTTTTATTTATAGCACTTAATACAATATCGCTATTTTTTACATACCAAGAATTATACGATCTAATTATCTACGCTGGTTTATTTATATTTATTATTGGTAATTTCCAAGTAGATAACAGATTAATGAGAAAACTGATGATGGTTGGCACTTCTATTGTTGTTTTATATAATGGGATTATATTCTCACCGATGGGATTTCTTGGGGAAGGAATATTTTTAATAAGTAATTTTATAGGCTATTACCGACACTACATTAAAAAAAATGGGGAATAAAAAAACCTTCGTAATATTTTGATTGCATTATCTGGCTCGTCAGCACAGTAACATAATTAAAATATACGAAGGCGCATACTGGATTTTTGCAGCTCCAGTGCCCCGGCTACAAATAAAAATTATCACGACAGCCCGTCTATGTCAACCCGATCTCCCTATATCATCTAAGGCCCGTATATACGTTATCAAAAATTATATTTTTTTGAAGTTAATATGAAAAATGGAAGTAAACAAAAACTTCTCTTTATCGAAAAACATTATCAATTTTTATATGCGTAAAATCCATCGAACAATTGTCTCAGGCCTTATCTTTAGTAAAGACAAAAAACTATTAATGGGCAGAAAAGACCCAACCAAAGGAGGGGTATACTCTGACTGTTGGCATATTCCTGGTGGCGGGGTTGATAATGGTGAATCTCTTAAAGAGGCATTCAAAAGAGAAATATTTGAAGAGATCGGAATTGATATCTCTCCTTACAAAATAGATCAAATTCCCTATGTTAATAGCGGTAATTCAGAAAAAACTTTAAAAACAGGAGAAAAAGTCCTTTGTAACATGGATTTCAATTACTTTAAGGTTATAATCAATGATAAATTATCAGAGAAAATTGAGACCAAATTGTATGATGACCTGGTTAAAATTCACTGGTTTAAAAAAGACGAACTACAAAAAGTAAAACAAATTCCTGGAGGTAGGGAATTTTTTCAAAAACTTGGCTTAATTTCAAACGAATAAATTTAAAAAATTAAATTATATGAAAACAATTTTAGTAGACGCAATTAACACTCTTGTCATAAAAGAAGAAGGAATTTTCCAAAATATGTATGAGTTACTTGAAAAATATCCAAATGATAAAATTATCTTATCCGGGGCTAATGATGAAGAAATGAATAAATTTAAACTACATAATTTGCCGTACAAACTTTTTACCTTAAAACATAATCCAGATAAGACTGACCCTCAATATTACAAAACAATGTTAAATAATTATAGTTTGAGCGCTAATGATGTAGCATATTTTGAACATAACATTGAAGCAGTGAAAAGTGCTGAGTCAGTAGGGATTAAAACCTTTTTTTATAATAAAGGCAAGAAAGATTTAGATGAATTAAAAAGATTTCTTGATAAAACGCTAAAAAATTAAACAAGTCTCTTATGGAAAAATATCACTTTCAATATTGTCAAAAAATTGTCGTCTTGTCTAAAGACAGAAAAAAGTACTTCTTTATTGTAATAATTATTTAATTATCTTTAAGGCTTCTCTTATTCTTTGTCCGCTATCTTTAATAGTCGGATCAACTTCTCTCAAGGCCTCTCTGGATTGAACCATTGAGTAGCCCAATGATATTAAAGCGTCTATCTCGTCGCTTGTTATATTATTCTCTCCATTTTTATCAGAATCCTTTGAATTACTTGATTTTTGCGACAAGAATCCCACCTTGTCCCTTAGCTCAACTACTACTTTTTCAGCTGTCTTTTTACCTATTCCAGGAACTTGTTGAAGTAGAGCAGAATCTCCACGAGATATATATTCCTTAAATTCATCTACTCTAGCTATGGAAGTAGCTTTTAGAGCTGATTTCGGACCTATACCGGATATAGAAAGTAAAACTTCAAAAAAATCTAATTGGTCCAAAGACTCAAAGCCATATAAATCTAAGGCATCCTCACGAACATATTGATAAGTATAAACTTCAATCTCATCTCCTGAATTTGAGTTATAAAAAAGTTTATCATTAACAAAAACTTTATAACCAATACTACCTGCTCTAAGAATTATATAGTTTCCAGACTTGTTAATAATTTTTCCATTTAAATAAGCTATCATACTTGTGTAACATATAGCGCGTAACGCATAACGTGTTTAATTTTAATTTATTTTACGTCGCAAAACAGCTCCCTTAGGCAGGTATTCTTTTATATCTAATAAAACAACATGCCCGCTTCCCCCTCCATGAGCCTCGGTCATTTTTTCTCCATTCTCAGCATTCCACATTTTTTTTATCTTCATCCCAATAACATCATAAGACGGTTTTACTATTTCCACAACATCGCCCTGCTTTAAAGTATTATGTATTCTAATTTTAATCAAGCCCTCTTTGTCCCTACCTATAACATGACCGCAAAACTCCCAATCACTTTTAAAATGAGAACTTTCCATGTTTTGATCGGCAGTTTCGCCTAATAAAAACCCTGTTGTATATCCCCTATTAACCAACTTCTCTTCTAATTCTTTTTTTAAAAAATTAGCCTTTTCTTTGAAGCTACATTTTTTTTGTTCCAAGCAATCAATGGCCTCTCTATAAATTCCACAAACATTGGCCAGGTAATAAATACTCTTGTTTCTTCCCTCTATCTTGAAACTATCAATTCCTGCATCTCTTAAATCTTTTAAATATTCTACCAAGCAAAGATCTTTGGAGTTTAGAATATAAGAACCTTGATCATCCTCTTCAATTTCCAAAGGATTAGTTAATCTTTTTTCTTCAGTAATATAATATTTCCAACGACAAGGCTGAACACAGTCCCCTAAATTAGCGCTTTTGCCTAAAAAATACTGGGAAAGAAAACATCGCCCCGAATAAGACATGCACATAGCTCCGTGCACGAAGTATTCAAGCTCTAGTTTCGGAACTTCCTTTTTTATTTTTCCTATATCATCCAAGGATACTTCTCGGCCTAAAATAACTCGACTGACTCCGTTTTTATACCAGAAACGAGCCGACTCCGAATTTATACAATTAGCTTGAGTGGATAAATGAATCTCTGCCTTGGGCCACATCTTTTTTACAACCGCTATTATTCCAGCATCGCTAATTATTAAACCATCAACTCCTATTTCTTTTATTTTTTTTACATAGTCAGGCAATTTTTTAAAATGCCTATTATGAGGAAATATATTTAGAGTAACGTAGACCTTCCTATCTCTATCATGGGCATATTTAGTGGCTTGTTTGATTTTTGCTATATCAAAAGAATTAATTCTTACTCTCAGAGAAAAATCAGCCGAACCTAAATAAACCGCATCAGCTCCATAAGTAAAAGCGGTTTTCATTTTATCCATATTCCCCGCCGGCGCCAGAAGTTCAATATTTTTTATATTTTTCATTAATTTATAATATTTATTTCAAATTCTTTAACCACTGTATAATTAATCTAACTCCAGCTCCACTTCCACCAGAAGGATTATAGCCCCAAGGCTTATTTACAAAAGCCGGACCAGCTATATCAAGATGAGCCCATTTATCTTTATACTTCTCATCAATAAATTGATCCAAGAAAAGAGCCGCTGTTATAGCGCCCCCAAAAGAAGAAGAAGAAATATTGCTTACGTCAGCAATATCACTTTTAAGTAAAGGTCTTAAATATCTATTAAAATGTAGTTGAGTACAAAGTTCACCACTGCCCAAAGAAGCTCTACATAAAGAATTTTTCAGATTTTTATCATTACCCATAATTATAATA
>CAZJRJ010000054.1:0-7226 GCA_964548635.1 uncultured Gammaproteobacteria bacterium
GAACCTTCTTTTAGTTTCTCTTCTTCGTATGCTGAACAAATTGCAGTTAAAATTAATCTATCCAAACCAACTGTTGGTTCAATTACATGAGGAATAAATTTTCTATTTGTTACTGGATCAAGGTATTCTAGTTTCTCATTTGATGCCTTTGAATGTGATAGTAAATCAAAATCTCCCCTATGTGCCAAACCAAATAGTTCTCCAAAACCAAAGGGAAAATTATATTCTATATCAATTGTTTTTCTAGAATAATGTGAAAGTTTTTCTTGGGGATGCTCATATCTTCTTAAATTTTCTTCTTTAGCTCCAATTTCTTTAGCAAATTCTTCTTGTAATTTTAACCATTCTTCAAATTTTTCCTCCCATTCTATTTCTGGGTCAATAAAATATTCAATCTCCATTTGTTCAAATTCACGAATTCTAAAAATAAAATTTCTAGCTACAATTTCATTCCTAAAGGCTTTACCGATTTGCGCAATACCAAAGGGCACTTTAACTCGCATAGAATCAATAATATTTTTAAAATCAACAAAAATCGCTCCAGCAGTTTCTGGGCGTAAATAAATCGGACCCTCAACACTATTCATTTCCGTTTTAAACATCTGACTCATTTCCTTGGCCTCTGTCCAATCCGACTCTCCACAATTTGGACATTTTAATCCACTCTGTAACTCCTTTGTCATTCCCGCAAGATCACCCTCCATGTCTTTTCCGGTCAATTCCGTAACAACATGGTCAGCCCTATATCTTTTGTTACATTTTTTGCAATCAACCATGGCGTCATTAAATCCTTCAGTGTGCCCGGATGCTTGCCAAAGTTTTGAATTGAGTAAAATCGGTCCATCCATACCAACCATATCATTCCTTTCTTGAACAAACTTCTTCCACCATAGTTTTTTAATATTATTTTTTAGTTCCACACCATACGGTCCATAACTATAAGAATTTGCAAAACCACCGTAGATTTCACAAGCAGGAAAAATAAAGCCCCTTCTTTTTGAAAACGATATTATTTTTTCCATGTCATTTTGATTAGAATTTTTGTTTGTCATATTTTTTTAAATTAATTTTAAGTTATATTTTTTTAAATGATTAAAAAAACCTCGTTCCAACAGTTCAATCTTAAATTATCAAACTGCTAGAACGAGGTTATTTTTCCCCGCGGTTCCATCTAGCTTTATTTTGTTAAAATATTATTTAACAAAATCACCTTAATTTTCTTTTAGTAAAGAGGTGCCAATCTCCTCTTATTTGATTTTATTATATAAAAATCAAGAGAATATGTCAATTTTATTTCAATTTATTAACAAAATGATTCAAGTCTTTTTTAATACTCCACAGACGATGTGCTAGGTAGAAAAAAGCCAAGGCCACCACTATTATCATAATTCCTACTAGATATCTTAATAGAAAGTTAGTTATTATTATCATTATAGCTAGTATAGCCAAAAAAACCCCAGCGCTAACTAATGACACTATGATTCCATTCACTTTTTTATTTATAAATTTAACAGGATGATGATTCATATTTTTTAATTTATTTAATATTGCTAATCAAATTTTATTAGTGTAGAATTTATAATATATAATTAATAAAATTATAGCATGAATTTGAATAATTTTGAAAAAATTTATAAATTAGATTCAGGCCTTGTTGCCTTATCTATAAAGAGTTTATATAAACAGATAGAACAAGTTAAGGAGGATGCTAAATTGATAAAAGTTACAGATAGTTATAAAAATATTAATAAAGTGGTTGTTAACGGTATGGGAGGATCAAATTTAGGTGCTCGTATGATAGAGTCTTGTTTTAAAGAGGAATTAGGGGTCCCTTTAATTATAGAGCCTGGATATAATGTTCCTGGTTTTGTTGATAATAGGACCTTATATTTACTTTCTTCTTATTCTGGAAATACAGAAGAGCCCTTGAGCGTTTATGATAAAATAGTAAAAAAAGGAGCGAAGATAATGGGAATAACTTCTAGCCATGAAAAAAATAAATTGGAAAAACTGATGATCGAAAACAATATTCCCGGATTTATTTTTAGTCCCTTAAATAACCCATCTAATCAGCCTCGTATGGGACTAGGGTATTCAATTTTTGGTATATTGTTTATTTTGGAAAAAACAGGTGTGATTAAGTTAGATGAAGATAAAATTGATAGAGTTGTAAATAATTTAGTAGCCAATAGTGAAAAATTGATTCCTGAGGTTAATGTTTCAGATAATATTGCTAAGAAATTTGCTCAAAAAATTAAAGGTAAAATACCTATTTTAGTAGGAGCTGATTTTTTGGAGGGGAATTTGCATATTTTACGGAATCAATTTTGTGAAAATAGTAAAAATTATGCTGACTACTTAGTTTTACCAGAATTAAACCATTATGCTATGGAAAGTTTGGCTAATCCTAAAAATAATAAGAAAAATTTAATATTTTGGTTTTTTGATTCTGATAGCTATAATGATAGAATAAAGAAGAGAAGCGAATTGACTAAGAAAATCGTCAAAAAGAACAATATAGAATTTATTGATTATAAAACTAAATCTTCTAGCAAGCTATCGCAGTGTAGCGAAGTTTTACAATTAGGTTCTTGGGTTACTTTTTATTTATCAATGTTAAATAATGTAAATCCTTCATTAATTCCTTGGGTGGATTGGTTTAAAGAAGAATTAGGATAAAGATATTGCCAAATAAAAAAACTTTTGTTAGGATAAAAATTCGCAACAATTTTAGTTGTTGTTTTTGTTGGTAATAAATAAGCACCGTTAGCTCAGTTGGTAGAGCAGCTGCCTCTTAAGCAGACGGTCGCAGGTTCAAGTCCTGCACGGTGCACATGATGAAATATTAAAAATATTTAAAATTAGCAAGTATTTATACAATTTTAGATTGACTAATACCTTGTTTTAAATTATAATTTTACATAAATTACATTAATTAAGTAAAAAATTTGTATGTCAGTACCAAAAAAGAAAAGAACTAGATCATCAAAAGGAAAGAGAAGGTCTCACCATGCTTTAAAAGAAGTACAATTGAGTGTTTGCTCTAAGTGTAAAAAGGCTATATTGCCTCATTCTGTTTGTGAAAATTGTGGGACTTATAAGGAAAGAGAAGTGATTAAAGCAAAGCCCTCTGCTAAAAAATAATTTTTTAAAATAAAAAAATGTCAAATCGTCATTTAGCCAGAACAATAGCTATGCAGACTCTGTTTAATTGGGATTTTCTGGGTAAAAAGGATGGTAATTTAGATAAATTAATAAAAACAAATTTTTCTAATTTTGCTCCTAATTTTGACGATCAAGGATTTGTAAAAAAATTAGTAAATGGAGCTAGGGAGAATTTAGATGTAATAGATAAATATATTATAAAATACGCCACTGAGTGGCCACTGGATCAAATAACAACTATTGATAGAAATATTTTAAGAGTAGGGGTTTATGAACTTGTTATGGATGATGATATTCCACCCAAGGTAGCTATCGATGAGGCCATTGAAGTAGCTAAAAGTTTTGGTGGAGAGTCATCAGGTAAATTTGTAAACGGAGTTTTAGGGGCAATTTACAGAGACGTAGAAGAAAACAAAAATTAACATTTTTGTTTTTTATTAATAATTTTACTGTGTTGTTTTATGTTTATATTAAGATATAATATAAACATAAAATAAAATGGTTTTAAAAAAATGAGTGACAAATTTTCTTCTTTAGAAAAAGTTATAGGAGTTAAATTTAAAAATAAAGATTTACTAAAACAAGCTTTTGTTCATAGGTCTTATTTAAATGAACATCCTAAATTTGAATTAGATAATAATGAGAGACTAGAATTTCTAGGTGATGCAGTTTTAGAGATAATAGTAACTGAATATTTGTTTTTTAACTTCGAAGAAAAAAAAGAGGGCGATCTGACTAATTTTCGTGCCAGTTTAGTAAATACAAAAATGCTATCGACGGTGGCGGAAGAGGTGGGTCTAGAAGAATATCTTTATCTGTCAAAGGGTGAATCACAAGATAAAAATAGTAAGGCCAGAAAATCAATTTTAGCAAATACCGTCGAAGCTGTGGTTGGGGCCATATTTCTAGATCAAGGAAAGGAGAAGGCCGAGAAGTTTATAAAAGATAAAATTATAGATAAATTTAATTATATATTAGAAAATAAATTATATCTTGATCCTAAGTCTAAATTTCAGGAGGAGGCTCAAGATAAACATGGTATTACCCCTCATTACAAGGTATTGAAAGAAAGCGGACCTGATCATTATAAAATATTTGAGGTGGGAATTTATTTGTCAGATGAATTAATAGCAGTGGGAAAGGGTTCGTCTAAACAAGAGGCTCAGGTGGAGGCTGCTCAGAAAGGTATTAAGAAAAAAAAGTGGTAATTTTATAAGATAAAAAATATAATATAATATAAACTTTATGGACATAAAAAAACTTTTTAAAAAGGCGGCAGATGAGAATTCTTCTGATATTCATTTTATAGTGAACTCAGTGCCTGTTTTAAGGAAAGATGGAAAGCTTATTTATTTAGATAATAATAAAGCAGTTGTTGATGCTGAACTTAAGAAAGAAATTTATTCCATTTTAACTGATGATCAAAAGAAAAGATTTGAAGCTGACCATGATTTGGATTTTAGTTATTCTTTAGATAAGTCTCGTTTTCGTATTAATATATATAAAGAGAAAGGTAATATTAGTTTGGCGGCCAGAATTATTTGTGAAAGTAAGCCCAGTTTGGCAGAAATTCAAATGCCAGAATTTGCAAAAGATTTATTAAATTCTGATAATAAAGGATTAATTTTAGTTACTGGTCCAACTGGATGTGGTAAGTCAACTACTTTGGCAGCGATGATTAATCATATAAACAAAAATCATAAAAAAAATATAATTACATTAGAAGATCCGATAGAGTTTATTTTTAAGCCTCAGAAGAGTATAATTTCTCAAAGACAACTCGGCACTGATATAACATCTTTTTCCAGCGGACTTAAACATGTCTTAAGACAAGATCCAAATGTTATTATGGTTGGCGAAATGAGAGATTTGGAGACAATCGCAACTACTATAACTTTGGCAGAAACGGGTCATTTGGTTTTGGCTACGTTGCACACTTATAATGCTGCTCAGACAGTTGATCGTATAATAGATATTTTTCCATCTCATCAGCAGAACCAAATAAGATCTCAGATAGCTAGTACTTTAAAGGCTGTATTTTCTCAAATGTTAATTCCTAAGATAGGGGGCGGAAGGATTGCAGCCAGAGAAATAATGATAAAAAATGCAGCTATTTCTAATTTAATTAGAGAAAATAAAATTTCCCAAATTGGAAGTATAATAGAAACAAATAAAGACATAGGAATGACTACAATGGATTATGAATTAAAAAGACTTTATAATGAAGGGTTAATATCAAAAGATGATGCAGTATGCAGAATGGAAAATCCGGAATATTTAGCAAAAACGATTAAACAGAGAAGGTATTGACATTATTTTTCTGAGCGTGTAATATTACACTCAGTTAATTAAAATAAAAATTTAAAAGATAAAAATTAGAAAATCAATTTTTTTTGGTTTTTTTATTTTTCTAAACACTAGAATTTTAAAAAATTTAAAATTCTGATTTTTGGAAGAAGAACCTTAACAATTCAAAATATTTTTCGTTTAAATTACAATTACAATTCCACATTTTAAAATTAAAAGTGTGGGAAAATCGCGTTAAGAGTATATGGTGGATGCCTTGACATAAGAAGCTGAAGAAGGACGTAGCAGCCTGCGATAAGCCTCGGTAAGGTGGCAAGCAACCTTTGACCCGGGGATTTCCGAATGGGGAAACCCGTCCTGATGAAGTCAGGACACCCTTTTGTCTTAAGATAGGAGGGGAGGCACCCGGTGAATTGAAACATCTTAGTAACCGGAGGAAAAGAAAACAATGTTTAGCTTTTAGCTTCTAGTTTGAGAGCTTTTTATTTTAATTAGCTAACAACTGGAAGCTATAAGCTATTAAATTCCCTGAGTAGCGGCGAGCGAAACGGGATCAGCCTAAACTCATTAAACTGCGCTTTGATTTCATTTCGGTGAAATTGAAGTAGAAGGCTCCAGGGCCATATGTTTTTTGAGGGTTATAAGATTATTATTTCTTGTTTCCTGGAAATAGCAAGACGGAGTTACAAAGGATATTTTTTAGTTAAATAAGTTGGAAAGCTTGGCCAAAGAAGGTGATAGCCCTGTAAATAAAAAAAGATATCTCTCTGTTATAATAATCTTGAGTACTGCGGAACCCGTGAAATTCCGTAGGAATTTGGGTCGACTATGATCCAAGGCTAAATACTTCTTATGATCGATAGTGAACTAGTACCGTGAGGGAAAGGTGAAAAGCATCCCGGTAAGGGAGGTGAAATAGTACCTGAAACCATATACTTACAAAGAGTCGGAGCCTGCTTTCGGGCGGGTGACGGCGTTCTTATTGAAGTACGAGCCAACGAGTTTGCGTATGTGGCTTGCATAAACTCTTTTAGAGGATATGCTTAGTGAAAGCGAGGGCTAACTGCCCGTTTGTCGCATGTGCAAGACCCGAAACCAAGTGATCTAACCATGGCCAGGTTGAACTTCGTCGAAAGACGTAGAGAGGACCGAACCCACTAGTCGTTCAACACTAGGGGATGAGCTGTGGTTAGCGGAGAAATTCCAATCGAACTTGGCAATAGCTGGTTCTCCTCGAAATAGCTTTAGGGCTAGCCTCGGATGTTCATTGTGGGGGGTAGAGCACTGAATGAGGGCGGGCTCCTTTGGAGTACCGTCTTCAACCAAACTCCGAATACTCACAATCCATAGTCCGGGAGTTAGACCATGGGGGCTAAGCTCCATTGGTCGAAAGGGAAACAGCCCAGATCGCAATCTAAGGTCCCTAAATATATGTTAAGTGTGAAAGGTGGTGGTGTGACCGTGACAACTAGGAGGTTGGCTTAGAAGCAGCCATCCTTTAAAGAAAGCGTAACAGCTCACTAGTCAAGTTACGTTGCGCCGAAAATTTAACGGGGCTAAACATATTACCGAAGATGCGAACTTGTCACTTTTGTGATGAGTGGTAGAGGAGCGTTCTACTTTGCGTTGAAGCTGAATCGTGAGGTTTGGTGGAGTAAGTAGAAGTGAAAATGTTGGCATGAGTAGCAAAACGGCAGGCGAAAACCCTGCCCACCGAAAATCTCAGGTTTCCTGGGCAACGTAAATCGTCCCAG